>JBHIBK010000044.1:0-10223 GCA_046759065.1 Thermoplasmata archaeon
CTAGTTCGCAGATAATCGCATCGGGCTTGTCTCGAAAGCATGGGCTCTGCTAACTGAATATATGTGTTATCAGGAAGATTCCTTCCTCAAAGACTCGCGAAACGGACGATATATGATGTCGGGGGCGGGGTTTGAACCCGCGACCTCCAGATTTCCAAGGAGCGCTCTTTGAACGGACCCTATGAGTCTGGCGCTCCACCAGGCTGAGCCACCCCGACGCTAGGATTCCACTTCCTCGGCTTCCTCGACCTCTTTCTCAGGGGCCTCGGTTTCTTCTTCAGGTTCGGCCTCCACTTCTTCAGGAGGCTCCTCAGCTTCCACTTCCTCGGGAGCCTCTGCGGGGGATTTTTCGGGCGCCTCCTCAGGCGGTTCCTCCGGAGGCTCCTCGGGCGCCTCCTCAGGCGGCTTCTCAGGAATGTCGGGGAGCTTCGATATCCGCATCAGCTCCGATTTCCGGATCTCCACCCGCTGGAGAGGCTGGATCGCCCTACATGAGACCGCGATCTTCTTGGACATCTCACCCACGATCATCGCCTTGACCAGCTCGCTCAGGGTCTTCTCAGTAGCCTCGGACTTGACCACTTTTTCCATCTTCTTCCTTATCGCGGACTGCTTCGAGGACTGTATCCTCCTCTCGGCAATCGCCATGGGTTTAATCCTGATCAGGTTGTCGTCCTTGGTCATCACGTCGAACGTCCCATCCGTCCGGGACTTCTTCCTACGGGTGAGCCTGCGGATGTAGTCGCTCGTCATGTCGTGACCTATCCAATACGTGTGGGCATCCCCTCCTCTCACATCGTGAACTTTGAACCTGAGCTTGATGTGCATCTTGCTGAAGTCCCCCGTGAGGTCCTGCACGGTGACCTCTGTTACGCGGTCCATCAGCTTCTCGGGCGCGTCACATGGCGTTTCGCCCAAGACCCTGCTGTCGAACATGTCAGGTGCTATGATGTTGTACCACGATTTGGACTTCCATTTGTCCTTGACTTTCCGTGCCACTGCCCTTGACTTCTTGGCCATTCAGGTTCTCCTGGACGCACTCATAGCTCAGGTCAATATAAATAACTTGCTTGTGAGGTCGAGTACGCTATACGTATTCCACTGGGGAGAATTGACTGTGATTCCCCACTCCCAGGATCATCATAGGGCTTCTTCAGCCTTATGTGAAACCGTGTTCTACGATATTGCTCTGCGATATATTGGCATTAGTGATTTTTGGAAGTTTGACGATGTATGAGTCTGAATCAGTCATTTTGGCGATAACTTCCATAAGGGTTACGGGCAACCATTTCAAATATCAATGAATATGTTATCATGAGGGCTGAGAGAGACATGACAAAGGAAATGGCGTACTACTCTGCGGGTTATCTCATTATAGGGAAGCGTGATCGTGAAGAATGGATGGATGATAGGATCCTACCGACGAAGGTAGTCTCTGCGAGTAGCTGCATTTGTGAAGGTTATCCATACGTATGGGATCTTTTTGGTACATGGCGTACTCGTCGCGGCGGTGTGTCTACATTTACTGTAACTCGGTGGCCGCTGGGACGGAAATCTCCAGGGGGGAGTGAGTATTGGACCCAAGATGAAATCATCAAGCATGCGAAAGACAAGTTGAATCTAGACCGAAAATCCTTTTCGAAGCTTGGGAAGTGGGTCAAGAAGGAATATGAAGCGAAGCATATTGAATTCCCCCACATCTTTCTGGGTTTGAATACTGCAAGGGAATTCTATCGGAAGTTTCTACAGCACATTCCAGACCTGGAGTTAATCGGAATCGGATTTCCGAAAGAATCGATAGACAAGTATCGGAAGGATTTGAAACGTGATCAGATGAGGCAGGATGCTGATAGTAGACTACTATCGGAGATTCCAGATGCTGTCGCGTTCGATGAAGAACGCCGAGAGCCATATATGCAAGATGAAGCCGATTTCAAGGTGAAAGAGGATGGTCTCCTTGGAATACTCTCAAGATTCGAGCCGATTGACCCATCTGGCATCATATTGGGCTTCGAAATACTGGGCGGTGGTGGATGCTACAACTTCCATTCCCACATCTGCTATAGCCTGGACACGGAACTAAGAGAGGAGTTGGGCGTCATATTCAATGAGAATGGATTAATTGATTCATATGAGGATGCCGCCAGATCTACACGATACATTGAGGAAGGAGAAGAAGTAGAGAATGTTGACTGGTATCCATGTCCAATAGTGAGATATGAGTTCCTTTGACAGTGTCCTGGACAGTTCAACGGTTCTATGAATGGCTTGCTTGTGAGGTCGAGTCTGCTATGCGTATTCCACTGGAAGGAATTGGCTGTGTTTCCGCACTCACAGTGTCATTAGGTAATCTCTTCAGCATTGTGCGGAGGACTTGTTGCGATACAAATATGTTTGCGGATTGGAGTTCGGCCACGTGGAAGCCTATCCGTACATGCCAGAGGGCAGCTCAGAGATGACCGGTGAAGATGGTTTCGCGTTCTCTATCGATTCGAGGATCTGCTTCTCTATGAGTTCCGCCTCCTTCAGCAGGGGCGCAGGGTCGATGTTCAGATTGGGGACCATCTTGCCCAGGATCTCTATCATTCTCGCGGCGGCACGCGCATCCGGGTAGTCGGGTCTCGTCTCCGCCAAGAGCGTCAGAACATCCTCGTTCCTCATGGCCGCCTGATATAGCAGCACGCCCGGGAACCCGCTCACCATGCCCTCCTCTAGCGGTTCCAGCTCGTATTCCTTGATCAGCTTCCTCGTCCGGACTGTGCTTCCCACGCCAAAGACCTTCGGATCGCCAACGAGTGGGACGGGGGAGTTCACCCCCTCCAAGGAGACGAGGAGTCCCACCTCCTTCTCGTTCGCCCAGTCGAGGACCTTGATGGCGAGCGGTTCTATCGCCTCTGACCTTGGCATGAACTCCGAGAGGACGATCGTGAGCTGGTCGCACTGGCTGTCCGGCCCGCATTTCTGCGGAGTGGAGTATATTCGGAACGCTGGAGAGGCCTGCCCCTCGTGTATGAGCGCCACGGGCGGTAGCCTGCTCGATACGATCGCGCCCACAAGCTTCATCTTGAGCGCCCTGACCAGGAAGCTCCCTGAAATCGTGCTCACAAGCCCGATCGTCGGGAAACTCGTAAGAACCAGGGAATTCGAATAGTCCCACTTCCTGTACTCGTGAAACCTTATTTCGTCCTCCATCGCATCTCCCGCTGATGTGAACTCAACTCAGAACTTAACGCTTTCGAGAGTCGGGATTAAAGTTAAAATACTGTCCACGCTTTCGTGAGGTGAATGCGAGAGGTCATAAAGACAACCAGGCTGACGAAGAAGTACAACGGCTTCCCAGCACTGGACGACCTCACGCTGACGATAGGACCTGATGTGTGCGTGGGATTCATCGGTCCGAACGGCGCGGGGAAGACGACGACGATAAAGATCCTCACGAACCTCATAAGGTCAACGAGCGGGAAGGCGTTCGTGGAGGGCATGGACGTTCGTCAGGACCCGAAGAGAGCGCTCATGAATGTCGGTTCGGTCGTCGAGATCCCTGAGTTCTATCCCTACCTCACACCGATCGAGACGCTGGACTATCTCGGAAGGCTGCGCGGGATGGGCGGGGAGTACATAGGGAGCCGCTCGAAGCGCGTTCTTGAACAGGTTCACCTGGAGGAGTGGGCGGACGCGAGGATAGGGAAGTTCTCCAAGGGAATGAAGCAGAGGCTCGCCATCGCACAGGCCCTGCTCCACGAGCCCACCGTCCTGATCTTGGACGAGCCAACGAGCGGGCTCGACCCCAGGGGAATGGTTGAGGTTCGGGGAATAATAGAGGATCTCAAGAAGGAGAAGAGAACGATCTTCATGAGCTCTCACCTCCTCTACGAGGCGCAGGAGGTCTGCGACTGGGTCGCCATGGTTGACAAGGGCAGGCTCATCTACTTCGACAAGGTCGAGAACATAGGGAAGCTCATGGGTCCAAGAAGGCTCGAACTGCAGACTGTGAAGGAGGTCACGGAGAGCCAGCTCAACACCCTGAAGGCGTGCGACGGTGTCGTCGACGTTGAGGCCGTTCAGCCCAAGGTCATCAGTCTGAGATTCGAGGGAAGCGATGAGGGCCGAGCGGACATCCTTGCCAAGATGATGGGTGCGGGAGCACAGGTCCTCTCGTTCAAGGCCGCGGGAATGGAGCTCGAGGATCTCTACATGAGCATGATAGAGGGGGGAGTATAGCACGGACCAAAAGAGCATGGCCCCATCGGATTTCGAGCAGTATGCCACAGTCGTGAGGTATGAGCTCTTCAGGTACATCAGGAGGAAGAGGCTTTGGGGGATACTGGCCATCGTGTTCATAATATTCTTCCTCATCCTACTCGTGCCCCCTTCGTTCGGGGTCGACTATCCACGGGAGTTCAGTATGTACGCGCAGGTCTATCTCGGCTTCACGGGTATTCTGGTCCTTTTGTGCGCCACTTTCTTCGGAAGCGATTCCCTGGTATCCGAGTTCCAGAACAAGACGGGATACGTGATATTCCCAAATCCGGTCAAGAGGTTGACCATCGGCCTAGGGAAGTTCACCGCGAGCATGATCGCTTCTGTTCTGGTGGTGGCCGTCTACTACGGACTCATCGCACTCTTCGTCGGAGGCATCTACAAGACAGTAAGCGTGGAATTCGCATTTTCGTTCCTTCTGGCCCTCCTATACCTTTGCGCTGCGATGAGCGTCGCATATCTCATCAGTGCGGCGATGAAGGGCACGATGGGTTCCACTCTCCTGACCTTCTTCCTCTTCCTTCTCATCCTTCCGATCATTGAGGGAATTCTCTTCTTCGTCGGAGTGAAACCGTGGTACTTCATCACATTCGCGGGCGGCACGATTTCGTACATCATGCAGGTCCCGTATCCGCAGGATACGACTTATCAAGTACCGATGGGCCCCAACCAAGTGACGTTCTATGAATTCTATCCTGAGGTTTGGGTGAGCATAGTGGTGTTGATCGTGTACATCATTCTGTGCCTGATCCCGGCCTTCCTCTTGTTCAGGAGAAGGGAAATGGTAGGATGAGCGACATAGTAATCCGCCCAGTGGGCAGCGTAAGGAACGAGATGAGGGAGAGGGCCCCGCGGGAGGACTACACGGAGGTCGTCTCCGAGATAGTCGTGAGGGAGGAGCTGCAGGACGGTCTCGATGACATCGAGGACCACTCCCATGCCATAATCGTCTACTGGCTTGACAGGATCCCCGAGGACGAGAGGAAGGTGCTCAAGGTCAGACCGATGGGCGATCCATCGCTTCCCATATTGGGCGTCTTCGCCACACGCTCGCCCGCGAGGCCAAATCCGATCGGCATCGAGACTGTGGAGATCCTGAGCAGGGATGGGAACGTCCTGAGGGTCAGAGGCCTCGATGCCCTGGACGGGTCTCCAGTGTTGGACATAAAACCGTACACGGTCCATCACAACGGAGCGAAGGACGTGAGAGAACCGGATTGGATGGAAAGGGTGCACCGCGGGCGATGAGGGTTCTGTGTGGTTGAGGTTGGTCTCTGAAATGACGAATGTTAGGCAGGATAGATAGCCAGTATCTCTATTCTCGAGCACCAGTCCCATATGCCGTCTGGAATGTCTGAGCTTTGATTAGGGGGTAAGTGGATTCCTTTGGACATCATCCATCCGAGAGGTATCCAAGAGAGCTTTAGGCAGTCTCCAGTTCAAAGGAATGTTGGCCGCCACTACTGCGTTGAAGACATTGAATCAAAACGAGTGGGGCGTTCAGAATGACTGAAGAGGGCAAAAGGTATATTTCTGATGTGAGCGATGCCGATACGAAACTCATCAAAAAGACCTATTGAGGTCCGAAATGTCCCACACGTACCTTCTGTAGGGAAGAAATGAAAGAAAAGGATTGAAGAAAAGGAGGCTAGAAATATGAAGATCCTGGAAATCAAACAAGTCGTCAAAAGTCGTTATGGCAAATGTGCCGGGATTAGTGGTGAGAAAGTGTCCTCTTGTTGCCCCACCGAGGAACATCCCAGTTCAAGCTTTGCTACTGAGCACGGGCTTTATCGGCATGAAGAACTCTCCCTAATCCCTGAAATCGCTCTCAACCTTTCCAAAGGCTGTGGAAACCCCACTGGTTTCGCCAATCTTCAAGCCGGTGAAGTAGTCGTGGATTTTGGCTGTGGTGCAGGGATAGATGTCATTCTGGCCGCTCACAAGGTAGGCGATGGCGGAAAAGTGGTCGGATTGGATTTCGCTCCCCAAATGATCGAGCGTGCAAAGCAGGCCGTGGCTGAGGCGGGCTTGACAGATGCAGTGAAGCTTCTCGTTGCCGACATGGGGCAGACTGAGCTTCCAGATGGCTTTGCCGATGTGGTGGTATCCAATTGCGTCATTAACCTGTGTCCAGACAAGGAGGCTGTGTATCGGGAAGCCTTTCGTATTCTGAAATCGGGTGGGCGTCTGGCCATTTCTGATATTGTCTACACAGAAAGGATTGACCCTGAGCTACAAGAGCGCTTTCAGTCAACTTGGGCAGGATGCGTGGGTGGAGCGATGGAGGAGGATGGTTATCTTGAGATAGTTCGGAAAACTGGCTTTGGACAGGTTGAGGTTCTGGCCCGTCATTCATTACCTCCGAAGGAACTGGAGGCGATGGCATGCTGTCCGGGGCCTGAGTTCACCCCTGTTCCTGCGGAAAAGGATCTTGTTGAGGTGCAAGGGAAAGTCATAAGCATCAAATTCACAGCGATAAAGCCAAAGACCAGCTAATGCACGATCTAGAAGATTCCTGTTTGACCACATTACTTCTGAAGCGGAACAATCTTAGCCTTCGAAATCAAAAGATGTTTGCTTTCTCTCTTCCCCAACCTCCGCCCCACAGAACCGACGATGAGCAATCCTTTAATACGATGAAAAACACGTTCAAGACTTAATTTATATCCTCTTGGGCTTTTGAAATCTAGGTGTGTTAGATGGACTCAAGAGGTTATGGAGAAGTGGGCAAGAGCCTCAGAACTGCTATCGTTTTGGTTTTCGCACTTGTCGTGGGGATGGGTGCACTCGCCACTGGAGGCTTGGCAAACGAGCCACCGGTGGTCGTGATCAGCTACCCGGACCCCTGGCAGAATGTGAGCGGTGTTGTCACCATCCAAGGCTTGTCGGAGGATGATGTCGGAGTCGTCCTGGTCGAAGTATCCATCGACAGCCCCCATGACTGGTATCCCGCTCAGGACGTGACAGGGGACTGGCATGAGTGGGCATTCGAGTGGAACACAACTCTCGTTGCGAATGGAGAGCATTTCATCGTCGCTAGGGCGTTCGACGGGGACCTGTACTCGGACCTGTACGATCTGGGGGTCGTCGTTCTGAACGAGGGCAACAGCCCGCCCGAGGTCTGGGTGGAGCACCCGCCGGACTATAGCGAGGTCAGCGGGATTGTCGAGATATGGGGACATGCGTCCGATCCCGACGAGGGTGAGGGCGACCAGGTCGAGCTTGTGCAGATCTCTTTCGACAGCCCGGATGACTGGATCAACTGCACCGACATTTCTCCTCACGGAGACTGGTGGACTTGGGAGTACATCTGGAACACGACCACGTTCGACAACGGCTGGCACTACTTCGTCGTCAGGGCCTTCGACGGTGAGAACCACTCCGAGCTGGCCGACATCCACGTGTACGTCATCAACGAGGAGCCGGGGAACACCCCGCCATGGGTCAACATAGAGCACCCGCCCAACGGGGCCGAGGTCAGCGGGACAGTGACCATATGGGGCCACGCTGAGGACCCTGATGTGGGTGACCAGGTCGAGCTGGTTCAGGTCGCATTCGACAACACGGAGGAGTGGTTCAACGCCACGGACGTGTCACCGGGGGGCAACTGGCACACCTGGGAGTACGAGTGGAACACAACCGAATATGAGGAAGGCTGGCACGCCATAATCGCGAGAGCATTTGACGGTGAGGACTATTCGGAGTACGCGGAGATCCACGTCTTCGTTGACAACGTGAACGACCCGCCCGTGTGCGAGATCGTCGAACCTGGCTGGGAGGAGATCGTGAGCGGCTGGGTCAATGTCTGGATCAAGTGCTTCGATGACAACGAGCTCCTGGATGTCCTGGTGATGATCGATGAGGGCGGCGTCTGGCACGAGGCCACCTGGATGGGGATGGAGGAAGGCTACGAGTATTGGATGTGGGAGTGGGACACCACACAGTGGGAGGACGGCATCCATTACATTCACGCGAAAGGATGGGACGGTGAGTACTGGTCCGAGATTGACTGGATAAAGGTCATAGTCGAGAACGGAGAGTGCGAACCCCCGGTCGTGGAGATCGTCCATCCGGAGAATGGTGATGTCCTCAGCGGCATCCACCTCATCCACGGAGAGGCTTCGGATCCCAATCCCGAGCACGAGGTCTCGGTCGTCTATGTGAGCATAGACGAGGGCGATTGGCACGAGGCCATAGACACATCCCATGACGGCAGCTGGCGGACCTGGGCGTTCTACTGGAACACCTTCGACTACGAGAACGGAGAGCACAGGATAAGGGCGAAGGCCTGCACGGAGTGCAAGTGCTCCGATATCGATGTCCGCGAAGTGATCGTGCACAAC
The DNA here is from genome assembly GCA_046759065.1 of Thermoplasmata archaeon. Classification (GTDB taxonomy): domain Archaea; phylum Thermoplasmatota; class Thermoplasmata; order RBG-16-68-12; family JAGMCJ01; genus JAGMCJ01. The sequence continues at coordinate 8,607 of JBHIBK010000044.1, forward strand.
GAGAACCATGAGCCGTCCGTCACCATCGTTCATCCGGAGAACCACGAGGAGGTGAGCGGGCTCTACATCATCCACGGAAAGGCTTGGGACGATGACGAGGGCGACCGCATCACCAAGGTGCAGGTGAAGATCGGGGACGGAGAGTGGCACCTGGCAATGGATGTCTCGCCGGACGACAGCTGGTACCTGTGGGCGTACGAGTGGGTCACACCCGAGTGGGATGATGGCTGCTATGTCATCCTTGCCCGCTCGTTCGACGGAGAGCTCTGGTCCCACAACGCCACGGTCATTGCGTGCACGGACAACGTGGACGACCCGCCAGAGGTCGAGATCCTCCATCCGGGCGATGGCGAGCTCCTTCACGGCATCGTTCTCGTCAATGGAATCGCCGAGGACGACAGGGGCGTTGAGCTCGTGCAGGTGAGGATAGACCATGACGAGTGGCACGACGCGGTCGACGTCTCAGGGGACGGAAGCTGGTCCCACTGGGCGTACGAGTGGAACACGGGCGAGTACGAGAACGGCAATCACACCGTCTGCGCGAGAGCGTGGGATGGCAACTCCCATTCCGAGCTTGACTGCGTGGAAGTGGAGGTTGACAACATCAACAGCCCGCCAGAGGTGGAGATCGTCCGCCCGGTTGAGAACGAGACGGTGAGCGGGGAGTACCTCGTGTACGGCTTCGCGAGCGATCCTGACCCAGGCGACCTGGTCGAGCTCGTGCAAGTGAAGATAGATGACGGCGACTGGCAGAACGCGACGGACACGTCGGGAGACGGGACATGGTCCACATGGGGATACCTGTGGGACACGACCGAGTACGACAATGGCAATCACACGGTCCACGCAAGGGCTTACGATGGTGAGCTGTACTCCGATGTCGTCAGCGTGAACGCGACTGTCGACAACAGCGAGGGCAAGATCGCGCCACCCTGGCCACCTATCACGGATGTCCTTCTGCCGATAGCCCTAGGCGTTCCGACATCCATAGCTGCCATTATCCTTATTAGACGCTACATACATTGAATATCATAGGACGGAGACGATTGACGAGGAAAGGCGGGAAAGAGGCGAGAGGAATTGCTAAACTGGGCTCCGCGATTGCTCTGATGTCAGCTGTGCTTCTTTCCTGCCTAGCCCTTATTTCGCCTCAGGCTTCGGCCGCTACGTACATCAGCGGACTGATCGAGAACCCGCACTGGACGGCTGAGGATAGCCCGTACGTCATAGTTGGGGACGCCATTCTCGGCCCGGATGACATCCTCATCATAGACCCCGGAGTTGAGGTCCGCTTCGGCGAGGGTTCCAGTCTCTACGTCGAAGGTCGCCTGTCCGCGGGTGCGTCGGAGGGAGGGAGCATAACCTTCACTTCCAACCTGACAACCAAGCAGCCGGGCGACTGGGGGAGCATCATACTCACAGGGCACGGCAACGTGATCAAGAACGCATGGATACAGTACGCACACCGTGGCCTGCTCCTCCTCGAACACGCCTCCGTTTCCATGGAGGGCGTCCATCTCGCGGACAACCTCTTCGCTGGGATCTACTCCGAGAACTCCTCGTTCGAGATGAAGGACACCTCCATTGTGGAGAATGGCGAGTTCGGCATCTACCTGG
>JBHIBK010000045.1:0-10082 GCA_046759065.1 Thermoplasmata archaeon
ATCGGCAGACCGCTCGACGTCATCACTGCGAGCCTGGAGATAATCGAGAGGGAGGGAAAGGAGCAAGAGCTCGCCAACGCCAGCGTGAATGGGCCCGTGATATTGGGGAAGAACGTCGTGTCCGAGAAGAGCGTGCGGATAATCGGACCCGCCTACATAGGCGACAACGTCTTCCTTGGACGAGGTGCCGTGATAGAGCGTTCCTGCGTCTACAACGACGTCTTCATCGACCGGGGCGTGATACTGTCCCTCAGCGCGGTGATGAGCAACAGCAGGATCGGCTGGCAGAGCGAGATAGAGCAGAGCGTCCTGTCCACCAACAGCAACGTAGAGGAGGACGTCAAGATCTCCAGGAGCATAATCGGAGACGACATGACGGTCAAAGCGCATTCGAGAATAGAGGACGCGAGCCTGTCCCCTCCGAAGCCCCGCTCCTGACGTCCAAAAAGGTTATACACGATTTCGCTTATTCAGCGACTGAGCCTCCATGGTGGATGTCATTCTCGGATTCGTCGCCATTGGCGCGATAATTTTCGTAGGCTTTTTTGCCCGCCTGATTTTCGAGAAGACCAAGATTCCAGACATCCTCTTCCTGGTGGTTCTAGGCCTGTTCCTCGGGCCGTTTCTCCTCAACGTGTTTCAGGTTGAGCTCGTGCCAAAGCACGTCCTCGATCTCGTGACGCCCGCCTTCGCCGCTCTCGCGCTCGCGATGATACTCTTCGATGGTGGCCTGAACCTGAGCTTTGAGCTCGTCGTAAGGAAGCTCAAGGTCTCCTTGATACACACCGTGACGGCTTTCGTGCTCACGGTACTGACGATCTCGCTCGTTGCCCATTTCGTCCTGGGATATCCCGTGACCGTAGGCCTGCTGCTGGGCAGCATTCTCGGCGGGCTAAGCGGCGCGATCGCCGTCACCACCGTGAGGATCATGCGCCTTGACGAGGACACGAAAACCATACTCACCCTTGAATCGGTCCTGACGGACGTTCTCTGCATCGTCGTCTCGCTGGCGATCATGGAGTATCTGAAGGGTGGCTCGGACAGTGGCGCAGAGGTCGCCTTGGGAAGCCTTGCCACGGCGTTCTCAATAGCGATCGTCGTTGGCGTCTTCTTCGGGATCATCTGGCTGATCATCCTCACAAGGCTGTACGGAAAACCGTTCTCCTACATGATAACCCTCGCGGCTCTGCTAGTCCTCTACGGCGGCGTCGAGTTCGTGAAGGGAAGCGGGGCGATGGCCGCCCTCGTCTTCGGAATAGTGATAGGGAACAAGGAGGAGTTTGGGTCCTTCTTCCGAATAAAGACGAAGTTCCATCTCGACGAGAAGATCATCCAGTTCAACTCGGAGCTCTCATTCCTCATGCGCACCTTCTTCTTCGTGCTTCTCGGACTGAGCTTCTCATTCAGTGTGACGGCCAGCATCGATGTGTTCTCCCACATCCAGTTCCTATCGGGCTTGGACTACACGCCCACGCTGTTCCTCATAGGTGCGGCTCTGATCTTCGTCGTGATAGTGCTCTCCAGATATGCCAACTCCTTCCTGACTATCACGATCCATCCCGAGAGCAAGGACGATCAGATGGCCCTTACCACGATGATGGGCAGAGGGCTTGCCGCCGCCGTGCTGGCAACGCTCGCGTTCACGATCCCGGCGTTCACGGACCCCGCTGACCCGGGATATGCGAACTACCACGACCTGATGAGTCCGTACGAGTCCCAGTTCGTCAACATGATCATACTGAGCACTGTGATCGCTACCACCATCGGGGTCTTCCTCAGCGAGAAGCGGGACGTCGGAAAGACCGAGCTCGAGCTCGCGAAGGAGAGGCTTCTGCAGAGAAGGGAGATAGAGGAGAAGAAGAAGTGGAAGCGGGAAAAGGCGGAGAAGAGGCGGCAACGAATCAGGGTCAAGAAGCACATGAAGGAGAGAAAGTAGTTTGTAAGGTTTAAATATCTCGCCACAGATATCCAGACGAAGGGATGGGATAGATGGAGAGCGACGTAGGACTGATACTAGTTCAGATGTTCTTCCTCTTCCTTTTCGCCAAGATCGGCGGAGAGATATGCAAACTCATCAAACAACCAGAGGTGATGGGGGAGCTCTTCGCGGGCATAGTAATGGGCGGGGCAATCCTTGGTTTCGTTCACGGGTCGGAGACTTTCGACGTCCTCGCGGAGATAGGTGTCATAATGCTCCTCTTCGGTGTGGGGCTCGAGACCAAGGTGGGCGCGCTGAAGGAGGTCCGCATGAACGCCACGCTAGTGGCGATTGCAGGGATGGTCCTGCCCTTCGCCTTGGGATACGCCTTGATAATCCTCTTGGGCGGGGGCACTCTTTTGGCTCTGTTCATCGGGGCCGCCATGGTGGCAACAAGCATCGGCATCACGGCACGCGTTCTGATGGACATGGACTTGATACATTCCAAGGAAGCGAGGATCATACTGGGTGCTGCGATAGTGGACGACATCCTTGGCCTCATCGTTCTCACTGTCATAAGCGGCCTTGCTGTGGGGGTGCTCTCACCGTACAACATAGCGATCGTGGTTGGCGAGACTATCCTGTTCATCGGCGTTCTGGTGTTTCTTGGAAAGAGGATAGTGGACAGAGTCTCGGGTATAGCAACAGTAGACCAAAAACGCGTCCGCAGCAAGGAATGGGCGCTGCACTACAGGACATTCTACAAGAGGAAGGACATACTGGACAAGTCATTCTCAAGGTACGGAATGGCCTTTGTGGTGCTGCTCATCTGCTTCGGCCTCTCCGCTTTGGCGGCGTACATAGGGCTCGCGGCCATCATAGGCGCCTTCTTCGCGGGACTCCTGTTTGCGGGAAGGAGGAATAGCAAGGAGGTAGAGCGTCAGATTCAGCCGATCAAGCTGTTCTTCGTTCCTTTCTTCTTCGTCATCATGGGAACGAAGGTCGTCTTCAACGAGGCGTTCATCCCCTACCTTCCGCTCACGATTGTCATGATAGCCATTGCCATCGTGGGAAAACTCGTCGGCGGGGCAATCGGGACGGCGAACCTGGGCAAAAGGACGGCGATCATGGTCGGAGCGGGAATGGTTCCTAGAGGAGAGGTGGGAATAATCGTCGCGATGGTCGGCCTGGAGACCGGGATAATCGATCAAGGACTGTTCACCGCGGTGATACTCATGTCGATCGTCACGACGCTCTGGGCCCCTCCCCTCATCAAGCTCGCCAACAAAATGGAGAAAACGCCCAAAGTATCATCACAGCCCGTGGCCCAGAGGAAACCTGGCAGAGCGAACGGCCCGACCTAATCTCTTCTGAGGACGATCTCTCCGCTCTTGATGACGACCTCGACGCAGTTGTGGTCGAACATGTACGGGACATGGAGGTAATCGGGGACGTCCATGACGAGTACGTCCGCGACCTTCCCCGCATCCAAGCTTCCCATCCGCTCGCCCCTGCCCAAGGCGTAAGCCGCATTAATCGTGGAGGCAGCTATCGCTTCCTCCGGAAACATCCTCATCTCGTAGCAGGCCAGGCTGATTACGGTCTGCATCGATTTGACCCAGCAGTTCGGGTTGAAATCGGTCGCAATCGCCACTGGAATGTCAAGTTCGATCATCCTCCGAGCATCTGCAAACCGGTCCTCCATGGACATAAGGGGAACGGCTGGAAGGAGAACGGCGACAACGCCGCTGTCGGCCATACTGAGCAGGTCCTCCTCCGATGTCCGTATGAGATGGTCGGCGGTTATCGCACCGACCTCGGCGGCCACGCGCGCCCCCCCGCTCGACTCGAACTCGTCAGCATGGATCTTGCTCTTCATCCCGAGCGTCTGTCCCTTCTCCAGGATTCTCGTGGACTCTTCTGGCGTGAAGTACCCTTTCTCACAGAACACATCGCAGAACTCTGCCAGTCTCCTCTCCGCGACATCGGGTATCATCTCCTCCTCCAGAAGGGAAAGATAGCCCTCTCTATCATCGGCGAACTCCTCAGGAAAGGCATGGGCACCGAGAAAGGTAGGCACGATGTCCGTCGGATGGCTCTCATTGAGCGTTGATGTGACATTGAGGATCTTGACTTCATCCCCAGTCGTAAGACCGTAGCCGCTCTTGGCCTCCAATGTGGTGGTCCCGCAAGCCAACATGTCGTCCAATCTTCCGCTCGCTTGGTCGAATAGCTCCGTCTCGGAAGCATTCCTTGTCTCCCGAACGGTCTTCTGAATCCCCCCTCCCCTCCCAGCGATCTCCATATAGGAGGCTCCCTCCACCTTCCAAGGGAGCTCGTCTGCCCTAAGACCCGCGAAGACCAGATGTGTATGAGAATCGACGAAGCCTGGCATGACTATCTTGCCCGCCGCGTCGATCACTTCGTAGCTCTCTTCCGACCTTCCGCGCATGATATCTTCGTACTTCCCGACCCTGATGATCCGGCTCCCGGCGATCAGAACAGACGAGTTCTGACGGACTCCCAGATCCCGCATCTCCTCTCCGCGCAGAGGCCTGCCCCTATCGGGAGCAAGGGTGACCACTTGTTCCGCGTCCCTGATCACGATTCCATCGATCTTGCCCGCCCGCTCTCGTGCAGGTCGCAACGCGAGTTCCTTGGGGAGCATTATCTTATGGGCTCTTTCCCTCATGATTACACCTCCAAGCGCACCCCTTCTCGGCCATACCTCACTATGAAGGGTTCTCCTCCCGCCCCCTTGATACTCATCGCGACTTCTTCGGGTTCATCGGTGAGAGCGATCATACTCCCCCCGCCGCCGGCGCCAGTCAATTTCGCCCCATAGGAGAGGCCTTCGCAAGCAGATATCAGCTTCTCCAGCGCAGGGTGACCTACCCCCAAGGCATTCAAGAGCTCATGATTCTGATTCATCAGCTCGCCCGCCAGGGAGAAGTCCCCCTCCTGCAAGGCCGCCTTTCCCCTCAGAGTGATCCGACCGATCTTCTTAATCTGATCGCGTGCGACCTGACTTCTCGCCGTCAGTTTCCTCACACGGGAAACGAGAGGGCCAGTTTCCGCCTTTATCCCTGTGTCACCGACCACGACACTCAGGTCCGGCAGAGGACAGTCATGGAGAAACCACTCCGTGTCATCACGAGAAAGCCTCCAGAGCAGGCCTGAACCAGCGCTTCCGTCCACAAGAATTCCGCCGCCATGGGTGGATGTCGTTGTGTCGATGGGACTCGCATTCCCCTGAACCCTCAGCTCCACTTGGAAACCGTTCCGAGCGACGGTAACAGGATCGAACTCTCCCATCAGGTGAAGAAGCGTCCCTAGGGTGGAAACCGTCACGGCTGCAGATGAACCCAGACCAGCGGCGACCGGAAGTTCAGAGTTCACGCGTAGGGCAAGCGGTTCGCCCCGCCAGACCTCCTCGATTGCCCCTTTCACGTATCGATACTTCCTGCGCCCGATGCTCTTCCCGTTGACCTTGAATATCGCCGACCGCTCAGCTCTTGTGCTCACCCTGAGGTCCACAGCGATCGACAGGGCGGGCTCCCCAAGCACAACGGCGTGCTCGCCGAAGAGAATGAGCTTCCCAGGAGCAGAACACTCCGCCATCGGATTGCCAACCGCTCACGAACACTTAAGATTTTTGCAGAGCGGTGATGTGGGTCTCAGTGCCCGACGCCTGCAATCAGGATGAAAACCGCGTGGTCCTGAGCGTTGCGACCCTATATCTCCCTCTTCACTGTTATGGGGATGACTCCCTTTTCGAACTCGGATTCAGCGATCCTTATGGGGTCGATCTCACCCTTTGGCACGCCTATCAGGATAGGAGCGCCCATGTCTATCTGAAGCGCCCTAGCACCGATGATCCTTGCTCTCTCGAACCTTGTGTACCTGATGGACTCGTTCATGGTAACAATTCCTCCTCCCTCAGCTTGCTCAGAATCTTCCTCAAGGACTCTTCCCTTAGGTCTAGGCGTTCCGACAAGGCGTCCACCTTCATATCCTTTTCGTTGATTGAACGATAGAGAACTCTTCGCTCGTTGTAGTCGCTTGACATCTCCTCGACGGCCGAGTACGCGACGTTCAGAGCGGCGTCCTTCAGCTTCAGGAGGCTGGCGCGCTTCAGCTCCAGCTGCTCAATCAGGCTGTCCATTTTTCTCGCAACATCGGATACCCATTTCAACCTAATCCTAGGGTCATCCGCTTTTCGGGCTCTCTCGATTCTGTCCTCGAACTGCTTGAAGGCGCTCGAAATCCTGGTGTCGCTGGGAAAGGACCGGAATTCCGTGCTGAATAGGCTGGGACCAAGGTCGATTGTCAGAGAGAGATGTCTCACATTGCGGTAGCTCTTTCTCTCGGGACCGCCAAGAGGACTGGGCTCTCTCTCGCACCGAACCAGGCCGTGTTTCTCCAGAATCTGAAGATGTTTGATGATGGCCTGTTGGCTCACGCGAAGTTCCTTTGACAGCTGAAGCGGATAGTGTCTTTCCTTGGCTATCCTTGCCAGAATTCTCCTGCGCAGTGGGTTCCCCAGAACAGTCATCAACTCGTCAAGAGTCGGCTCTGTATTGCGATCTCCCAGTTCTATCCAACCTTGATTTTCTTGCCCTTGCGCTCCTTCTTCTTGGCCAGGGGAATCGCGATTTCGAGGACACCATTGTGATACGTCGCCTTCGCCTTCTCCGAGTCCACCGCTTGAGGGAGGTCGACCTTCTTCCTGTAGGTCCTCTCCTCTGTCTTTGCCTCGATCGTCACGTAGTCATCGGAGACCTCGAGGTCTATGGCGTCCTTCTCGATTCCCGGCATTTCGAAAGTGACCGAAATCTCATCCTCGCCTCTGATGACATCGGTCACGGGTTCTCTCGCAGTGATCAGAGGCTCACCAGCAGACTCCCGAGTCCCGGGACCCGGCCCGAGCTTGGTGTTTCCGAATTCGCGAATCTCGGGTTTTCCGTTGGGCCCGACCTTGAGAGAGAACCCGTAGACAAAGGGTCCACCCTCTTCTGGAGCGGGGAGGTCACCTTTTGCCATCCGCCTCATCAGTCTGTTCATCTGCTCCTGAACGCGTCTGAAGTTCTCCTCAACATCCAGGAAAAAGTCATCGAAGTCCTCGTCGAGGAACCAGGACGACCACCAATCATCTCTTCTCTTTCTCCTCCAACTCATTGTACACCTCCTTTTCAGACATTGATGCAGCATATTGTTAACCTAGGGTTAACAACTCAACATACATATATTCATTCCCATATAAGAGGCTTTGTAGCCCGACATGAGCTCATAGAAAACAGGCCGCAATTGCCTTGAGGCCAAGAACGTTCCGCCACTATTTCTCGTTGGACCGGAACAGGAATCTCGGTAGGCGATTCGAAATCAATCGCCAGAAGTGTCCAAACCAGTTGTGGTTTTCCGCCACATTCACGTAAATGGCCTCGGGGAGAGCAGCAACCTCCACCGAGGGACCGTCGCACTCAGGGCATGGCTCAATTCTCGGATTGAATGGGCAATAGCAGAGGGGGCATATTGCGATGTCATCTTCCGCCGCGTTCTCGGCCATCGCCCACTAATCCAGAGGTTTGTCACAAAAGGCTTTCGATGTCATTTCGCTTTTTGATAACAAGATTCAGTCCTTGATTCGGAGGGTCGAGGAATGATCCCTGACACCGCTTACAGTTCCTCAACTTCATCGAAGCACTTGGCGATTTTGACACATTCCCCGCTATCGAAAGTACCCAGATCGAGGGAAGCTAGAAGAGACCCCCCGTGTTCTTCTAGTCTGTGTCGAACCCTTCCCAAGAAGTCTGTGACCTCATCAACGCTGTTGAGTGCGATGAGATAGTCGATTCCATCGATCAAGAAGACGGGCTTCTCGTTCTCCGCGGCGAATCCTCCTATTACATCCTCAATCTGATGCAGGTCCTCCGGGTTGACAGTGTCCACTAGTCCTTCACTCTCAAGGCTCTTGTATTCCGCATCCCCCAAGTCGTATTCGCTCACGATATGGTACGTCGATCTGCGAGTGATGCAAAGGCCAGAATCTCCGTGCGAAACGCGTTGCCGAAAGGACTCGAAGCTCTTAGAAGGTTTAATCTCGTTGAAGAGGACGAGCTTCCTAGAGCCCTCGAACCTACCAGTAGGAATTTGCGATTTTCCCATCACCAATTTCAATCTGAACCTGTGGAGACTATAATAACATGGCTTCTACATGTAGATTCCTGCAAAGCTTCTAATACGGCAACGGGCATACATCACCAGAGGGGGTAGGAAGTGACGAAGAGGAGATACTACAAGAAAAAGCATCTTCTGCAAATCAAAGACAGGGTTCTCCTTTATCTGGACGATTTTGTTGGCCTTTACGATCAAGCGGAACTCCCTGTCTCGCTTACCCAATCAGGGATAGCGGGCGCTCTCGAGATAAGAAGAAGTCAAGTGTCGCAGGTCATCAGTCCCTTGGTGGAGGACGGGTTAATCAATGCAGAACTGAGACATGTGCAAGGAGGAAAGAGGAGAAGGACCTGCTACTTCCTGACTTCAGAAGGCATGGGCCATGCGAGACATGTGGAGGCCAGCATAGGATGCGAGCCGATCACCCTACTGGACTACTCCGGTGCTGCGAAGACGCTGAGACTGGACGAGATTCCCAGAAGGCTGGCCGACGGGTCAACTCTCATGGATGTCATTACCCACGTCCGCAAATCGCAATTCGACTTGAAGACCTACCGAGAGAAGGTGAGGAAGACGAGGAAGCTGGTCACGTTCACATCCGGGCTTCCCAAGATACACAGATTCTTCGGCCGGCGAAAAGAACTGAGGAGAATCAGAGACTTTCTGAAGTCTGACGAGCAGAGAATCATGGCAGTCAAGGGTATTGCGGGCATCGGAAAAAGCACACTCGCGACGAAGATACTGAAAGACAAGAAGGGGAAGACCAATGTCTTCTACTACCAGCTGAAGAGCTTCACGACCCTTCGTGTCCTCCTTCTGAATCTCTCGAAGCTCCTGAGCGAGCTTGGGAGGAATGATCTCAAGTTCTACCTGGAGGCAAACAAGGAGACACATGTGGACGAAGTGGGCCTGATTCTCGAAGAGTCCCTTCGCGGTTATGAGGGCATCCTCGTGTTGGACGATTGTCAGCATGCAAAAGGAGATGTGCTTGACTTCCTTGAGAGCTCCTTTGACTTCGTCGGATCCTCCAATGATTTCAAGATGATAGTCCTGGGCAGAAGCATACCTCCGTTCTACGGCAGGCGTGATGTCACTGTCCGAAAGGATGTTGTTGAGATGGAGCTTGGCGGCCTCTCCTCCAATGCATGTCGAGAATTCCTGTCGTCACGTGAGCTCACTGGGGGAGTGGTCATTAACATAATCAAGAAGACGAACGGCCATCCTCTACTTCTCGAACTCGTCGATTCCTCAACCCAGTTGGTTTCCGGCGACATCAAGAAGTTCCTGGAACAGGAGATCTCATCAAAGCTGAACGAGAAAGAGAAGAGGGTGATGTACATTGCATCCGTTTTCAGAAATCCTGTAAGCGCAAACGCGTTTTTCGCGGACGACAAGCTGGACTATGATGTGATTGAATCCCTCGTCGATCAGTCCATGCTCTCAGAAGATGCTCAGGGGAAGTTCACAGTCCACGATACTCTAAAGGAGTTCTTCTACGAGCGTCTTCCTCCATCCAAGAGAGACCAGTATCATCTCAACGCGGCAGAGTACTACTCGAATTTCTCCGACCCAATTTCTGTTCTGGAGGCCCAACATCACTTCGTTGAAGGTGGGCAGTTTGAGCGGGCTGCAGAACTCGCTACAACACACGGAGAGAGCTTGATACGGGAGGGATATTCTGAAGACTTGCTGGACGTCATAGATAAGATGAACGACCCTGATACGTGGGGGCCCTTTGCGGGAGAGGTCTTCCTACTTAAAGGAAGGATACTCGACCTTCTTGGAAGATGGGAGGAGGCCGTCGAGAACCTCAAGGCAGCTCAGGAGATACTTAGGGAAGAGGAAGATCGCAATCTCGAGCTTGAGACTGCTTCCAGAATCGGCGACATTCTGAAAAAGCAAAGAAGAGATGAGGAGGCTCTTGAAATCCTGAATGAGGTATTGGAGAAGATTACAGACCTCACGGACCCATCGGTTGTCACGAGGGTAT
>JBHIBK010000046.1:0-9897 GCA_046759065.1 Thermoplasmata archaeon
GATTGTCACCGGCGTCTGCTCACCGTCTGGATGCCTCGCAATCGCTGACAGGAGCTCCAGTTCCACGAAATCCTGGAATGCCGCCGAAGAAGTGTCAACTCTGATGTATTCGGTGTGAGTCCTATCGGCTTCTATTGATAGAGGAAGGAAGTTAATTGGTTCAATTGTGATGTTCCCAACTTGCGCAATGTCAAGATTCTCAACAATCGCGTCCTCACCAAGCGCTGTGAAATCGAGCTTCAGGAAGGTTTCGGAACCTATGCCGAGCAGCTCACCCTCACTGGATTGAGCGATGACCAAAGATGCATGCTTTGGCCCGAACTTCACAGACGTGAAGGACTCGTTCCCCTCGAAATCCGTTGCATAGATGAGCGCGTTGTAGTCACCATCTATCTCCATGGAGAACGCACCCACTTCCATCCTGGACTCCTGTATTCCCACGGAGGGACTCCCCACAAGGTCCCAGGCGGACCAATTGTTCTCTGTTCCTCGATAGACGCAGAACCTCGATCCGTGAACCTCTCCATCGCCCCCGAACACCTCTATCATGAAGTCGGCTCCGATGTCCCGTACTCGGTATCCGCTAGCCGGGACCCTGTCCTCGTCTATGAACATATAGAATCCATCGACCCCTTCAGAATCGTCAAAAACCTTCGCGGCAACCTCGATGTAGAAGAACGTGTGGTTCGCATCATAGACTGTGGAGTATCTCCAGATGTTTACGTTGTCATTCTGGACGATTTCGGCATCGCTGAATTTCGCAACCTCATCCCAATCCTCGAATCTTGAGTCTATTCTGATGGAGGGAGAATATTCCTCCGTTTCCAACATCACAACGGCGGCGGGGAAAACAAGGAGGAAGAAGACCACCAAGCTCAGACCCACTTTGAAATCTCTTTGGAATATGACGCCAAATCGATTCTTCTTCAGAGAAAGCTTCGCGTGGCCGTTTGTGTAGCCGACTCCGTTCACTAGGCCTCTTCCATTGACTTTTCCTGTGGTCGCCGTGAGGGCCCCTCCGTTCACGAGACCATTGCCATTCACAAGGCCGTTCACCCTCAGCCTATTGGAGCCACCGTTCACAAGTCCTCTCTTGCGATCCTTTCTGGAGAACTCGCCTTGATCCTTGGATGACGGATTGGAGAGAAGGGCCTTCCGATTCACGAGGGCTCCTCCGAATGTGTGATGTCAGGGAGAACTCCTCCCCGCAATGAGAGGGCAACGAGCGCAACGCCCAAGGCGAGCACGAGCAGGCCGGCAACAAGGAATGTAATGTTCAGCCAACCAAACACACCGAAGGCTTCACCGACCACGGGGATGCGGTACATGTCATGAGCGAATGAGCCCAGAGAGAGGAAAGGGCCACCTAGCGCGATCAGGGCGATGCCGAGGTAGAAGAAGAACCTGTCCCTCGTCACCCTGGACCCAGAGATCTCCGAGGACTCTCCTGCTGTCATGACGACCTTCATCCGTTCTATCATGGGGAGTATTAAAAAGGTAACGCTTTGGTTATCAGACGGAAGTAGGTTCGCCCTGGCTTGTTCTTTCCTTCGTACTGTGTGTTTCACCGTGATCTGGACTTATGCTTGTGGCTCTCTGGAGACACGCAGCGGCTTCCTTCCCTCGCCCTAGAGATTCGAGAACCTTCCCCTTCTGGAGCCAAGCATCGGCAAACTCGCCGTTCATGGAAAGGGCGGTGTCGAGGTAGTCAAGAGCCTTCTCCTTCCGCCCGAGTTTCGCCAGAAGCGCTCCCTTCTCAGCCCAGTAAATCTCAGTGTCTCCATTCAACCCGATGGCTATATCCAAGCAGCAGAGGGCTTCCTTGTAGTTCTTCGTTTCATCGAGTAACAAAGCCTTCCTGAACCACAAAAGGTCGTTCTTGGCCTCAATACGGATGGCCTCGTTGAGAGCTCCAAGCGCGCCCGTCAGGTTCCCATCCTTCTCCAGGACGTAGGCCTTCACAGAATTATTCTTCGGGTTGATGCTCACCGCATCATCCGCTGCTTTGAGGGCTTCCTCCATTCGGCCCAAGTCAGCGAGCAGTCTGGCCTTTAGCAATAATGCCTCCTCAGAGGATTCGATCTTCAGAAGGCGTCGACATATCTCAAGAGCTTCCTCCTTTCGGTCAAGAATCTCGAGTGCCGTCGCCATCGAGAAAAGGATGTCTTTCGATTCTACTTCGGCCTCGATTGCCTTCCCACAGCTGGACAGAACCTCCTCGAACAACCCCAAGTTGACGAGGGACTTGGCCTTCCATTCGTAGGCCTCCCGATCTTCCCTCTTTTCCAGAAGCGCATCGAAGCAAGTGATGGCCATGTCGTATCTTCCAAGGGTATGGAGAAGCCTTCCTTTCTCGAGGAGTGCATGGCGGATATGTTGCTCCGCCGCTATGGCCAGATCAAGACAACGCAGAGCTTCAGAATAGCAGAAATCGGCTTCGTCGAAGTTCTCCATCAGAGCCATGACTTTCCCTCTGAGAATCCAAGCCTCATCGAAAGCGGGGTTGAGAATGAGCGAGTTATTGAGCGCGTCTCTGGCCTCCTCTAGACGATTCATATCGACAAGGACTTCGGCCTTCGCGAGCCACGCGTGGTCGTAATTGGGATTGTGCTCCAAAGATTGATCAATCAGCTCAAGGCCGTCCTCCGGCCTACCTATCTTGGCCACAGAGAATCCCTTGGCATAGAGGGCATAGTCAAAATCAGGCTTTATCTTTAGCGATTTGTCGTGGTATTCCAGGCTCTCCTCGTATCTCCCCATCTTGTTCAACGCATTTCCTATGTTGTTCCAGGCAATCTCGTACTTGGCATTAACTCTGATGGCCTCAAAGAAATACGGTATGGATTCCTCATACCTTCCGAGATTGTAGTAGGCGTTCCCTATGTTATTCCAAAGGACCTCGTCTTCTTTGTCCATCTCAAGGGCCCTTTGATAACAGTCGATCGCCTTTTCGAGCTCGTCCATTCCGTGATACGTATAACCCTTATTATACCAGGCATACTTGTATCCAGGCCTGATCCTGAGCGCCTCATCATAGCACTTTGTGGCCTCATCGAAAATCCCGAGCATGAAGAAGGTGAATCCCTTATTATTCCAGGCCTCGGCGTTCGTAGGGTCGATTTCAAGGGCCCTGTCATAGCAATCTATTGCCTCCTCATATCTCTCGAGGGCATATAGGGCGTTCCCCATTCCGTTCCACGCATCGCAGTACTCTGGGTCGATTTCGACCGCAATCTCATAGGCCTCCTTCGCCTTTTCGAATCGCCCCACATCCTCAAGCAACGCCGCCTTTCGGAACCATGCCGACTTGTCGCTCGGGTCCTCTTTCACAATCTGATTATAGACATCTACCGCCCGCCTGACCTTCCCGGCCTGAGCAAGAGCCAGGGCCTTGTCAAATCTTGCAATCTTGTAATCGGGGTTGATCGACAAAGCCCTATCGTAGCACTTGATCGCATCGTCAAACCTATTCAGGTATGAATACGCGTTTCCCATGTTGTACCAGGCGATCTCGTAGTCCGGGTTGATGGATACCGCCCGATTGTAGCATTCAAGCGCTGCTTCGTGCTCGGCCAGAGAATCCAACGCTACTCCCTTGTTGTTGAAAACGACCTCATCCTCGAAGCCCAACTCGAGTGCCTTGTCGTAATGGGTCACGGCCTCTCGGTACTTCCTCTCGTCGCAGAGAAGGTTGCCCCGAAGGAACACATCCTCGGCCCTGCGTGAGTCTGTGGCTCCAGTCTTTGTCGCTGCCATTAGATTCAACATCGAGGCATTTGGCAGTCGCATCACTAAAGTCAAGAGAAGGTCCAGTTATTAAAAGTTGCCTCGAAATTCCAAGAGAGGATACTTGACGGTTGTGTTTCGGTCCTTGGGCACCGAAACCCTCCTCCTCATAGGGGAACCGACACTGGGAAACCTCTTGCCACGGCCCTCGAAATTGAATCCTCTTGTGTGTCTGGCTCCTCAAAAACCAGTCGGACATTTTTAAATACTCGGTGAATCATTAACAACTTCCGAGAGGGTACGAGGAGAGGCGAACTTGTCGGCGCATCAAACAAACAGTGTGGAAGACTTCACGAAATCCAAAAGCATGGAGCTACCCAGGAAAGTCGTCATCGGTCACAATGCTGTCCTGGATGTCGGAGAAGTATGTGCCGAACTGAAGATAGGAAAAAAGTCCATGGTGGTCTGCGATTCAACCACCAAGGAAATCGCGGGAAACAATGTCGCTGACGCCCTTCAGGCACTAGATTTCTCAGTTACGCAGCGGGTCATTGAGGATGCGAGTGTAGAGGCCGTCGATTCGACAGCTGGTGAGCTGGAGGATGGCGGCTTCGATTTCGTCCTTGGTGTGGGTGGTGGCAGACCCATTGATGTGGCAAAGTGCTCATCCAACAAGGTCGGCTTGCCATTTCTGAGCGTGCCAACGGCAGCTTCCCATGACGGAATCGTTTCATCCAGAGGCTCGCTCAATAGTGAGAATGGAAAGGTATCCGTTGCCGCTCGGACCCCGATTGCAGTGATCATGGACACAGCGATTCTTGCTGAGTCCCCCTACAAACTCCTGGCGGCCGGATGCGGGGACATCATTTCCAACTCCACGGCGGTCAAGGATTGGATACTCGCCAGAAAGCTAAAGAATGAGTATTTCAGCAGCTACGCTGCCTCCCTGTCTAGGATGACCGCCAGTTTACTTATCGAGAATGCAGGTTCAATCAAACCCAGGCTCGAAGAGTCTGCCTGGTTCGTTGCAAAGGCGCTGGTTTCATCCGGCGTTGCTATGAGCATAGCGGGAAGCTCTCGGCCCGCGAGCGGGTCAGAACACAAATTCTCCCACGCCCTCGACCTGATAGCTGAGAAACCTGGACTGCATGGGGAACACTGTGGTGTGGGAACGATCATGATGATGTACCTTCATGGTGGGGATTGGGAACGGATTCGAGACGCGCTGCTTGCGATTGGCGCACCTACAACCGCCCGGACTCTCGGAGTCACAGACGACGAGATAATAGAGGCGTTGATTCACGCCCACGAGATCAACAAGGAGAGATACACGATCCTCGGCGATGAGGGGGTGACCCACGAGGCCGCAGAGCATCTGGCCTCAATCACGAAAGTGATCTGAAAGGGGTGAAAATGATGGTCCTAGTCACTCTCGTCGGCGAAAAGCAGGTTAGAGAGGGGAACGAGTTCGTCTATAGTGGGCCCCTCTCGGAGTGCAGGGATTGCAGGCTCAAGGGGGTCTGCTTCAACCTTGAAGAGGGGAAGAGGTACCGCATTAGCTCGGTCAGAAGGCTGCACCACAGCTGCAGGGTTCATGAGGAGGGCGTGCGGGTCGTCGAGGTGGAAGTGGTCCCGGTGGAGGCTGCAGTCGGTATCAGATCGGCCGTTGAGGGATCCACGGTAACCCTCAAGTTTCCAGAGTGCAAGGAGATTGGTTGCGACTACTACCGCCTCTGCCACCCTCTCGGTCTGAGAACCCGCCAAAAGGCGACTATTGTTGAGGTCAGACGGAGAATCGATTGCCCTCTGAGGCGGCCACTCAAGAAGGTCAAACTGGCCTGAAGAGCTTCACGCGAACGATTTCCCCCTTCTCGATGAGCTCTGTGTCAATAGGGATTTCTATGTAACCGTCCGCATCGGCGAGGCTTGTGATCGCCCCGGACTCCTTGTACACTGGAACCGCCTTCCCATCCACCATTTTCACGGTAAGGAGTTGGAGCCTCCCGAGTGAGGATACCGCCCTTCTGGAAATCGGAGCGTCCAGAAAGCGCTCGACCTCTGGCGGGACCCTGGCAATCCTCCGTAGGACCGGGGCAAGGAGCGCGTAGGCGTTCGTGAGGCAAGATGCAGGATAGCCGGGCATCCCGACAACCAGTTTTCCTTCCACGATAGCGCAGAGCGTGGGTTTTCCAGGCTTCACCTGTATCCCGTGAAATAGGATCTCCCCCCGCCCCTCGAGAATGTCCACCAGGATGTCCGTCTCGCCCACGGAACTCCCGCCAGAGAAGACAACCATGTCCCCTGAAAGTGCCTTGTCCAGGACCTTCTCGAGCGCTCCCAGCTCGTCCATGACGATTTCCCACGGCTTGGGCAGGCAACCACTCTGCAAAGCTACTTGGGCAAGTGTGTGAGTGTTGATGTCGTAAACCTGCCCCTCCTGCAATTCCGAACCGAGCGGAGCTACCTCCGCCCCCGTCGGAATTATCGCGACCCTCGGTCGCTCATAAACATCGACCTTCACGATTCCGAGGGCTGCAATCGCACCGATGTTAGACGGGTCGAGGTATGACCCTGGTTTTAAGACAGTCTCACCTGTCTTGATGTCCTCACCCCTCTTGGAAACGTCCCGCCCAGGATGAACCGGAGTAAATATCCTGACGTTGCCGTCCATGAGTTCGGTGTTCTCCACCTTGACCACAGCATCCGCCCCGCCCGGGAGCTTTGCACCCGTCGCAATCTCGATGCACTCTCCCTTCCCGACGACGGATCCAGAGGGTCGACCAGCAAGGGATTTCCCCACAATCCGAAGCTTCACGGGCTCGAATTTTCCAGCATCAAAGGTGTCCTCTGCCCGAGCCGCAAACCCGTCCATGGCAGACCTATCAAAGGGCGGCACATCAATCTCGGAGATGATCTCCTGAGCAATGACCCTCCCGCCAACATCTCCAATCGAGAGCCGCTCCCTCCTCTCTATGGGACTTGCCCCTTGGAGCATCATTCTCTTGGCGTTCTCAAAGGACAGCAGTTTCCTGAACGGTCGCATCATTTCTCAAGCTCTCCCACGATGCGTGATAGTTCGGGCACAATGAGTTTCATCATCGCAAGCCTCACGGCACCTTCCGAGCCTGGAAGGCAAAAGATTGCCCTGGAGCCGATAGTGCCCGCAATCGCTCTGCTCAACATGGCCGCGGAACCGATTTCACTGAAGCTAAGATGTCGGAAAATCTCGCCGAACCCGCCTAGCTTCTTCTCCAGGAGAGGCTCGACGGTCTCGACGGTGATGTCCCTTTTCGATACACCAGTCCCCCCGCTGATTATGATTGCCTGAGAGGTCCCCAGGGCGGTCTCGAGAGCTTTTACGATGTCCACAGGGTCGTTCCGAACGATTCGGTAGTCGACTACCTCGTGACCCGCCCCCTCTAGAAGGTGGACTATCAGATTCCCCGATCTGTCTGTCTGGACCTCCCTCGCGTCACTAGTGACGATTACGACGCACTTGACGTGCTCAGGGCCACCCTCCATATGCTTCTCCAGGCCCATCATTTCACCTTCGAGATGACTCTCAGACCATCGATCCTCGTACGAGGATACTGACCGTTTTCATCCTTCTCCAAGTACTTCACCATGTCCCATAGAGTGAGAAGTGCCACGGAAGCTCCCACGAGGGATTCCATCTCGACACCTGTCTTGTACCTTGCCTTCACTTGACACGTACAGCGCACCCTGTCATCGAGCATCTCGAAATTGACCGTCACCTGTGTCAATGGAATCGGATGACAGAAAGGAATGAGGTTCGGGGTGATCTTGACCGCCTGTATTGCCGCCACCTCACTCGTCCTTAACGGGTCGCCTTTCTTTGTTTTTCCCGTCCGAATCGCCTCGAGCGTGGGTCCGCCGAGCAACAGGAAACCTTCTGAGATTGCCTCACGGGCCGTGCTCTCTTTGTCCTGGATGTCCACCATCTTGGCCATCAAAACTCCTTCTTCCATAAAGGAATTGTGTGCTTGAGCTCCTCTATCGCCCACCTCGTAGCGGCGAAAGCGTCGGACCTGTGGGCGGCGGAGGCGGCTATGAAGGTGATGTTCTCCCCGACAACGAGCTTGCCGACCCTGTGAACAATAGACATATCTTCGATCTTGAAGCGCTCTTTGGCAGTGCGTACTATCTTCCTCAGCCCCTCTAGGGCCATATCCTCATATGCCTCCACTTCCAGTCCCGAGGTGACGTCAGGATCCCTTCTCACTACTCCGAGGAAGGTTATCAATGCACCCGCCTCTGGGACCTTCATATCATCCGCGATCTCTTCAACAGAAAAATCCTCCCTCTGAATCGATATCAATCAACCACCACTGATGGGAGGAAGAATTCCAACCTCGTCTCCGTCGCTGAGCTCCTTATGAGGCTTGGCATATTCCTTGTTGACTGAGTAGATCATCGTCTCCCTCAACTTCCTCAGTTTGGGGTGTTCGGCGAGGAGTTTGGCTACAACATCCTCGACAGTCGACCCCTCGCTCATGTCCATAATGAGGTCTTTCTTCCCCACAATCTCACGGAAGGCTGCAAAGAGCTTCACACGGACCTTCATCTCGCCACCCAATAAGGTCTCCTGTTTCTAACAGCTTCATGGAAGAGCTTGAGGAGGTCATCATCTGATGCCCCGGCCCGAAGCGGTGATAGGAAATCAACCATTCCATGCCCCGTCATCAGACAAGGCTTGAGCATTCCATCAGAGGTGACGCGAATGCGGGTGCAGTTCCTGCAGAAGCTTCCCCTTCCGACGGACCTGACGACCTCTACGCGGGCAATGAATCCATTGAACGGGACCAAGTACCGCTTCCGGTCATGAAGCTCGTTTCTCTCCACCTGTACCGCCTGGGCGGCGAACGAGTTCTCGATCTCCTTGAGAGGGTAGAAGAATCTTCGAAGAGCGTTTCCGCCGTTCCCGTTGAGGGGATTAAGCTCGATGAGTTGAAGGATCGCCCTCTTCGAGGCCGCGAAACCCAGTAGTTCCGACAGGTGTGAGTTGTTCAACTCAGATAGTAGCACCGTGTTTATCTTGAGGGGCGCTAGGCCTGCCTGAAGCGATTCGTCTATCCCCCTGATCACTCTCAGGACGTCATCGGTCCCCGTGATCCTTTCGTACAGTCCTCCGTCCAAGGTATCCAGACTCACATTCACTCTATCCAGGCCTGCCTCCGTCAAATCATCCGCATAAGAATCAAGGAACACACCGTTCGTGGTCAAGGAAACCTCATCGAACAACCTCGCGGCCTCGCGAACGAGTTCGAGGATGTCATTCCTCATCAGCGGCTCCCCGCCGGTAATCTTGACCCTCCGTACACCAGCGGCATGCGCTATGTCCAAAAGCCGGTGAATATCCGCAGTTGTCATCTCACCCTTAGAGGTCCATTGGCCCTCATGGTGACAGTAGAAACACTTTTGATTACAATCTGCTGTGACAGACAGTCTCAGACTGCTGACGAGTCTTCCATAGCTATCACGCATCACCCTTCAGATATCTGTCCAGACAATAAATCTTTCGCATAGAGAGACCCCTCCATTTCCACTGGAACACTGTAAATCCTTCACAACAATCTTTTTCTATCGATATGGGTTCTCTGATTCACATGGCCAAGATTCTACAAGAGTTCAAACTCGAGTTTTCTACACTTTTCCTCATCCTTGGAGTTTTCTTGATGACTGTTGTCATAACGGGCAACATATTTCCCGAGGAGAGCCCCGATCTCTTGAGACGTGTTCATCAAGATGTTGGAGGTTGGATGATTTGGCTGGATGTGATTGCACCCATCATGTTACTCGTTGCCGTGTACTACTTTGTCACCACCTTGAAGATGTCAAGGGAGTTTGGAAAGCTCATTGAAACGAAGAGCAAGGCTACTTTCATACGGAACCAGGATAGAATTGAAGAACTCGCCTTTGGTCTGACGGAGGATCACAGGAGGAGATTGCAGGAAAAGAAGAGGGAGTTCAAGATTAAGACCTAAGGATTTCTCGAGGTTCTCGGCTTGAGTATGAGGTCCTCCTCAAATAACTCTAACTCGTTTCCTTTGCCCGTTTATGTGATCAAAACTCCACAGGAAATGAAGGGGTCCGGAGGTAAGGCGCAAACAATTGTGAAAGAAGACAGCGAGAGACGATATCGATCTCTCT
>JBHIBK010000047.1:0-9864 GCA_046759065.1 Thermoplasmata archaeon
AAGGCTTGACTTGCTGGCACCTTTCGCGGGAAAGAGCTGCTTCCTCAAGCCGAACATGGTATCATCTGAGCACTACCCGACGACGACGGATGCAGAGGTTCTCAGGTTCGTTCTGGGCGCCTTGAAGAGGGCCTGCTCGAAGATCGCGGTCGGCGATTCGCCCGCCCAAGGCAAGATGGACATGTACGAGCACCCGGTGGCGAAGGTCTGTGAGGAGCTCGGGGTCGAGTTCCTCGATCTGAGGAGCACGGAGACAAGGCTGATGGGCAAGACCCCCATCCACGAGTACCCGTTCGAGTTCGACAGCATAGTCTCGCTTCCCATTCTCAAGGAGCACTTCGTGTGCGGCATTACCTTCGCCCTGAAGAACAACTTCGGCTTCACTGACCGAAAAATCAGAATGAGGCTTCACATGTGGCCCAACAAGCTGGACAGTGTCATCGCGCATCTGAACGGAGAATATCCCGTCAGCCTGGTGATAGGGGACGCGTGCAGGACCATGAGGAAGGCCCAGGAGAAGCGGTGGGGAGGCGTCGAGGACACGCTCGGGCTCTTCTTTCTCAGCAATGCGCCGCTTGAGCTCGACCTTCTGGCGTGGAAGCTCTTTCCCGGACGGAAGGTCAGGCATCTTGAATACGCGAAGGAGATGTACGAAGAGAAGGACGTGCCGGTCTGGGTGGAGGAAGGCCTCAAGCACGCGTTCGCTTAGTTCTCGGTTGCGGCTTGCTCAACTCCTGCGAGAACACTCTGAAGTAAAACACGCAGGCGAATGTCGTGCCAGGCAGCAGGTAGGTCCAGCCGAGGGAGAGGTACGCGCCGTACTGAAACATCGCCGAGAAGTATGTGACCAGGATGATTATCCCGCTGAGGGAGTAGAGGAAGCCCGCCGCGCCCGCCTCGGGATTGGACTTCCTTTTGATCGAGTAGCCGAAATAGCAGGCTCCCATGCCAATTAGGCTCATGCCCAGCAGGGCGGGGCTGAGGAGGAAAGCGAGTAACAGCAGGTCGCCGGAGAAGTACCAGATGAAGGGAAATGAGATCGCCGCCATCACGGCGACCAGAAATATGCCAGGACCTCTGGTGAAGGTTGGTTTCGGCCCCAGGAAGGCGAGCGCGTTCGCCACCAATCCAATGAGGAAGAGCGACAGGATGTCGGCAGACATCCAAATGGCCCTGAAGGTGTTCCAGGGCCTCTCGTACCCCCTGATGATGCCGAGTACGCAGGCGACCGC
Organism: Thermoplasmata archaeon; assembly: GCA_046759065.1. Taxonomy (GTDB): domain Archaea; phylum Thermoplasmatota; class Thermoplasmata; order RBG-16-68-12; family JAGMCJ01; genus JAGMCJ01. The sequence goes on from JBHIBK010000047.1 coordinate 1,233, forward strand.
CATAATCGCTGAGCCCAGAATTCCGGCCACGACGAAGAACATCCAGTCCGAGTTGCTCTTGCCCAACTGACTACTCCAGGGAGGTCTCTACGCGTGTCGTTAGTCTCCACTATGATTTAGTTTTCGGAGTGATTATCAACGGAAGACCGCGGGCGGGAAGCTATTTGGGCAACCCGTAGAATATGTCCGTCAGGTTGAGAGCCCAAAGTGCCCACAGCATCAGACCTATGATTCCCAGCACCAGTCCGGTAGCGCCGTATGTCTCCTTGCGGGTGATGGCCGCAACACCAAGGGAAATGGCGATGATTCCAAAAATGGCACCCACAATCGGAAGCATCCAGCCCACGATTCCTGAGACGACCGAGACTACTCCAGAAATCAGGGCAGGGGTTCCAAGGAAGTCCGATGGGATCCTCACCCGCTCATGCTCTGACCATCCCGTGGTGTGAGGCCCGGGAAATACTGGCGGATAGTACGTGTATGCGGGCATTGGCTGTGCGGGTTCGTCGCTTGAATACTGTCGCGACCTGTAGCTCTGTGGCGGTTGAAGATACTGGGTGGAGAACTGCGGCGCAAGGGACTTTCCGCACCTTCCGCAGACTCTCGAGTTCTCGGACGATTCCGAACCACAGTGCTGACAGATCAGCAAGGCATTCCTCCGATTCATATTACGAGTCTCACATATTTAGGTGAACCGACTGCCACACGGCTTTGCTGCACTTACCGTTTCTCCACATAGGCGACCCTTCTTGTCGGGTCGTAGTACAGTATCAAGCCAAACTTCTTCAGCAGATCAGTTCCCAAGATGCTAGGGGCCCGAAAGATGTCCACGCGCTCGTAGGCCTGAACTCCACTTCTCCTCCTTTTCTTCGACCTGGTGCCTTTGTGAAAGACGAAGTCATGATTGGGAAGTATCTCCTCGCCGCTCTCCGATGCGAGGATGGTCACGACATCTCTGACAAGGAGAGTCCTTGACCTTCCCCCTATGCCCACAATGGGCTTGCCAAGATACCTCTCCAAATCCCTCGACTCGAGTCCGAGTGACCTTATGTCCGTCTCTCCAAGACTTGAAATCGAAGCTCCCGTGTCGACGAGGAATGTCACTGGACCAGACTTCCTCGTCCTTTCACACACTGCGTAGGCGTCAAGCTCCATTCTCCCATCTGGAAGAATCCTCAAGTCGAATCTCAAAGCGTCCCTCCATTGGACCTAGCGGATCCAGATCACGTCTTCCTCGGTTATCAGGTCTACGGCGAATGTCGATATCTCTTCCTGGTCAAATCGCTTGCGAAGTCTCCGGAAAAGCGTTGCGAGGTCCTTTGCCGATGCCTTTACCTCTCCATCGGAGACAGCCACATAACGTTCAGCGAATCTCTCCTTCAGGGCAGGAACGTTATTCCTCAGCCATTCCATGTTCCTTCTCTTTCTCTCAAGCTTTCCAAGGATCTCTGTTCTTGTCAAACCATGCTTCTCCGAGAGAACCCTCATCTCTTCACCTAGCCCTGCTATTCTGGTCGGTCGCTGCAGGAGCGACCTCAACCCATGTCGAAGCATAGGGATATGGAATAATGAATGTTTCCCTGTTGAAATTTGTTGGTTCTAACGTTCACGACGCAGAAGCGGGAAAATCCAGGAAGGAAGCCCCTCTATCTGCAACTACGGGAACAGCGTGTTTCCCGCAGCCACTCCGAAGTCGAATATGGGTCCCACGAGGACAGCGGTGATTATTATCCCGACAAGGGAAATCATGATTGACAGGAAAACGGGACCCGGAACGGTCAGTCGCTCTTCCTCTTCACCCTCGAGAACGTACATAGCCTTGACGATATTGAAATAATAGTAAACGGAGATTGCGCTGTTCAGAACGCCAGCGATTGCCAGCCATATGAACCAGTCGCCGGCGAAGACCGCCGATGAGAACAGTACGAACTTGCTGAAGAAGCCCACGAGCGGTGGGATGCCCGCCAATGACAGCAGGATGAGCGTCAGGGAAAGCGACAGGAACGGTGACCGTCTCCACAGTCCTCTGTAGTCGGAGATGTTCTCGCCCACACCGAGGTTGCCCGTAGCCGCGACGATGATGAATGCCCCGCCAGCCATGAGCGAGTGCGTGAGTATGTGATAGAGGGTACCCGAGACCGCGTAGCTGGCGATGTCGGGGTCCGTTGAGCCCAGAGAGGCGACAGTGATGCCGATGAGTATGTAGCCCGCCTGCGCGATGCTCGAGTACGCCAGCAAGCGCTTGATGTTCGTCTGCGAGATCGCCAGCACGTTACCTACGGTCATGGTGACGATTGCCAGAATGCCGATTATCATCGCCCAGTCCATGCGCACGAGGAGGAGCATAACGAGGAATATCTTCATGTACGCAGCGAAGCCGCCCTTCTTTGAGCCCGCCGCGATGAGTGCCGTGATGGTGGTCGGGCTGCCCTCGTAAACGTCCGGCGCCCACATGTGGAACGGGAACATCGTTATCTTGAAACCGAAGCCCGCCAGGAGGAGGACGACCGCCAGCAGGATGGTCGGATGGAAGGTCCCGAGTCCCGCATCTAGGGCCAACTTCAGTGAGGCCAGGTCTGTCGTCGCACCCGTGGTCATCCCGCTCACGCCGTAGATGAGCGATATCCCGAAGAGTATTATCGCCGACGACACAGCGCCCATGAGGAAGAACTTCAGCGCGGCCTCCGTGGACCGCTCGTCCCTCTTCGCGAACGCCACGAGACCATACATGGATATGCTCGCGAACTCGAACGCTAGATAGAGCACGATGAGGTCGGTCGCGCAGGCGATGAGCATCATGCCCGATATCGACAGAAGCGTGAGAGCGTAGTACTCTGGATGATTCTTCTGCTTCGCAATCGTCGTTATGGACGCCGAGACGACCATGAGACCGACGACATTGAAGATGAGGAAGAAGAACATAGCCAGCTCGTCGACCTGGAGGTGGAAGTTCTCTATCAGCGGCGAGGACACGTTCCATAGGTCGAGGCCCATGAGGGACGACCACGAGAGCCCCATCATGTCCACCGTCAGCAGGAGCGAGATGATGAGCCAGACAAGCGAGAGGTACCCGAGCGCCTCGCCCCTCCTCACGACGAAGCCAAGGGAGAGGTTGAGGAATGCGCCCACTATGAGAACCATGACAGGCAGCAGGAGGAAGTAGGGTTCCGTCATGGTAGACCTCCCACCCAGCTGAGTATCGGGTCAAACAGGAGATAGGGCAGTATCCCGAACACGGCGATGAGAAGCACGAGAACGGCCAGGGGGACTATCTCGAACGAGTGCAGGTCCTTCATCTCTCCCGCTTCCTCCTCGGGACCGAACAAGGCCCGCTGCATGGCGAACAGGTAGTAGCCTGCGGTGATCACGATCGCGATGGCGGGGATGAGCACCCACAGGCCAGAGCCGAAGTAGGCCTCAAAGCCCTCGTAGACGCCGAGGAAGACGGAAAACTCTGCAACGAAGCCCACGAGCCCCGGAAGGCCGAGGGAGGCCATGAAGGCGACCATCATGAACCCGGCGGTGTTCGGTATCCTCTTTGCCGCTCCATGTAGCTTGGAGATCAGGCGGGTGCCGACGTTGTGACCGAGAGCTCCCGCTATCATGAACAGCGCCGCGGAGATCAGACCATGCGCGAAGAGCTGGAAGACAGCTCCAGTCATGGCGAGCTTGGAGCCTCCGAGCATGGCTGCCGCGATGCCGAGGGTCACGAAGCCCATATGGCTCACGCTCGAGAAGGCCACCAGGCGCTTCAAATCGTCCTGGGCCAGGCAGACGAAGGCGCCGTAGACTATGCTCACAATCCCTATGGTCGCAACGAGAATGTACAGCCCGTCCGAGACGCCCGGCAGCATCTGCACGTTGAACCGTATGAGGCCGTAGCCGCCCATCTTCAGCAGGACCCCTGCAAGCAGGACGGACCCTGCGGTGGGCGCCTCCACGTGCGCGTCCGGCAGCCACGTGTGCAGGGGAACCATGGGAAGCTTCGTCCCGAACCCGAGGAGCAGCGCGAAGAAGAGGAGGTTCGTGTACAATCCGACGGGGATCACCTGCCCCTGTCCTATCAGGTCGACTATGCTGAACGTCCTCGGGTCCGACATCCAGTAGAAGACGAATATCCCGAGAAGCACAAGCAGGCTCGCGGCCTGCGTGAACATGAAGAACTTCATGGACGCGTACTTCTTGTCGGGACCGCCCCAGACGGCGATCAGGAAGTACATCGGCAGTAGGCCACCCTCCCAGAAGACGAAGAACAGGAACAGATCGAGCGAGACGAAGACGCCCGCCACGGTCGCCTGCATGAACAGGAGCATCGCGAAGAACTCCCTCGTCCGATGCTTCTCTCCCCAGGAGAATATCATGCCAAGCGTCGTGAGGAGCGATGTCAGGAAGACGAGCGGGCCTGATAGCTGGTCGACGCCGAACTCGAAGGATATGCCCGCCTGAGGGATCCACTCCGCCTTCTCGTAGGCGAGGAACTCTTGCCCGTTGACGGATATGGACGTGAGTTCGACGCTCTCCGGTGCGACGATGCCGAGGAGGAGTATGGTGGAAAGTGCCAGCGGTACGAGAGAGAGCAGGACCGCGAACCACTTCGTCCCCCTGTCATTCGCGGGGAAGAGGTAGATCAGCACCGAGCCCAGGAAGGAGATTATGAGGATTGACGAGATGAGCGGGAAATCGATGAGCATCTACGGACCTCCCAGCAGACCATTGAGCGCGTGCGCATGCGGCCATATCACACCCAGTACGGGCGTCGGATAGAGCCCGAATAGGATGATCATGAATGTGAGTATCGCGAGCGGGACGACCTCGTTGCGGGGGATGTCCAGCACGTCCCTGAGCGACTCCTTAAGGTCGCCGAGCGTCACCTTGTGGAGCGTCCAGAGGTAATATGCGGCGGTCACGATGACTCCGAGCAGAGGGATGATTATCAGCTTGCCCATCTCGATCGTGTTGAAGAGCCTGTACGTACCAAGGAACACTAGGAACTCGCTCACGAAGCCGTTCAGACCAGGCATCCCCATCGAGGCGAAGAAGCCAATGATGAGGATGAGAGAGAACGTGGGCATCACCTTCGCCAGACCGCTGAGTTTCGGAATCTCTCTCGTTCCCGTGGCGTGCTTGACCGATCCCGCCAGCATGAACAGGACCGCCGTGATGAGGCCGTGGTTGAACATCTGGAAGATGCCCCCTGCGATGCCCGCCTCCGTCATGGTCGCCGCGCCCAGGAGGACGAATCCCATGTGGCTGATGGACGAGTATGCGACGAGCCGCTTGAGGTCGGTCTGAGCCAAACACACGAACGCCGCATAGACGATGGACACGATTCCGAAAACGGCCAGGAGCCACCACAGCTCCTTTGTTCCCTCGGGCAAGATGCCCAGTGATATCCTGAATATGCCATACCCGCCCATCTTCAGCAGGAGGCCCGCCAGGATCACCGAGCCCGCTGTGGGAGCCTCGACGTGTGCGTCGGGCAGCCACGTGTGGAACGGCACCATGGGCATCTTCACGCCGAAGCCGAAGAGGAAAGCGATGAAGAGCGGGACCTGCAGGCCCTGCAGGAAAAGTGGGTCGAACTCTGCCGCCTCCAGGTACGCTATCATGTTGAATGTCCTTGCTCCATCCAACGTGAAGTTCAGGTACAAGACGAAGATGCCGAGTAGCATCACCACACTGCCCACGTGCGTGTATACGAGGAACTTGATGGACGCATAGTGGCGGTTGGACCCTCCCCATATGGCAATGAAGAAGTACATGGGAATGAGGACCAGCTCCCAGAAGATGAAGAAGATGAAGAGGTCCAGCGAAATGAAGACGCCCGTTATAGCCAGCCCGATGAGGAGGATGAGGCCGAAGAACTGGTGCGGGCGCTCCTCCTTCTTCCACGAGAACAACAGACCCATCAGCACGAGCAGTTGCGTCAGGAGGACAAGCGGGGCGGACAGCCCGTCAACGCCCACGATGTAGCTGAGCCCGAGGCTCGGGGCCCACGGATGCTCCTCGAACGCAAAGAACCTGCCAGTGGAGTCGTAATCGAAAGAGATGAAGCTGTCGGGCAGGAAGTGGAGAATGAGGATGACCGAGAGGATGAGACCGATGATTGCGAAGATCAGGGAGACCCACCTCGCGTAACGCTTCCCGCTCGCGATTGTGAGCACCGTCCCGATGAGGGGGATGATGAGCAGCAGGCTGAGTATCGGGAACTGCACGCTAGAAACCTCCCGACATGTAGATCAGCACGATGAGGGCGACCGCGAACATCCCCATCACCATCGCCGCCAGGTAGACCTGTATCTGTCCCGTCTGCCTTGCCCTCGCTCGCTTGCTAGAGCCTGTGATCACGTACGCTATACCGTCCACCGCTCCGTCCACGCCTTTCCTGTCGAATCCGTCCGTCCCCCTGGCCATGAGGAGGCCGAGCTTTGCGGATCCGTTGACGACCGCGTCTATGACGTTCCGGTCGAACCAGTCGGCGGCTCGGGCGATACCAGTTCCGACGTGAAGTCCGAAGCCGCGGTACGCGGCGTCCAGATAGTACCTGTTCTGCAGGAGCTTCTGCATTCCCCGCCCGGCGGACGTGGAGACGAAGACCTCGGAGGAGACCCTCTGCTTGTAATAGACGACATAGGCGAGCCCTATGCCCGCCACCGCCGCGAACAGCGTGATGTACGTGAGCGGGCTGGTAAATATCTCGATCAGGAGTTCCATCGTGCCCTCATGGACCGTGCCACCGAAAGTGACCAGATGACCGAAGCCACCGATTGCGAGCGCGAGCATCCCCGAGATGAGGGCGAATATCGCGAGGACTACGAGCGGGTACGTCATCACGCGTGGCGACTCGTGCGGATGGATGTCCGCGCGTTTCTTTCCGGCGAATGTCATGAACCACATTCTGAACGCGTAGAACGCCGTCAGGAAGGCGGTCAAGAGGCCCGCGACCCAGATGAATGTGAAGAGCGCGCCATACGTCTCGCCCACGACGAACACCTCGTGCAGGATGGCGTCCTTGCTCCAGAAGCCGCTGAAGGGCGGAATGCCGGATAGAGCTAACGCTCCGAAGAGCATCGTAATCGACGTAATCTTCATCTTGGAATGCAGCCCGCCCATGACGCGCATGTCGTTGCTTCCGACCGTGTGAATTACTGACCCGGCTGCGAGGAACAGCAGCGCCTTGAAGAAAGCATGATTCATCAGGTGATAGATGGAAGCGGTGAACCCGTGTGAAGCCTGCCCGACATCGAAGAGGAGAGCTGCAGCTCCCAGACCCATGATCATATAGCCTATCTGGCTGATCGTCGAGTAAGCAAGGACTCGTTTGATGTCGAAGGCCACGAGAGCCATGGATGCCGCGAAGATGGCGGTGAAGCCTCCTATGACGATAACAGTAATCGATGCCGGGTCAGAAGCAGCCACGAGAGGGAAGCTTCTGGCCACGAGAAAGACTCCAGCTTTCACCATCGTGGCGGCGTGAATGAGGGCGCTGACCGTGGTGGGGCCCTCCATCGCGTCCGGTAGCCAGATGTGCAGCGGGAACTGAGCACTCTTCCCGACCGCCCCGCCAAAGAGCAGCAGCGGCACCAGGTGCACTAGGGGACCCACTGGAAGCCCGCGGGCCTGGATCTCCAAGATGTTGAACGTGTCAAGGGACACGAAGATGGCAATGATGCCGATCAGCAACAGCACGTCGCCGACCCTCGTTACGAGGAAGGCCTTCTTGGCGGCGCTCGCAGCCTCCCGCTTCTCGTACCAGAACCCGATCAGGAGGTACGAGCAGAGACCCATCGTCTCCCAGAATATCAGGAACTGGAGGAAGTTGTTCGCGCTCACGGTCCCGAGCATGCCCGCGGTGAAGAGCACGAACTCGGCGTAGTATCGCGTCTTGGACTTGTCCTCCGCCATGTAGCCCAGTGAGTAGATGCCGATGACGAGACAGAGGAACGAGACGAGAACCAACATAAACGACGAGAGGTTGTCGATCAGCAGACCGAACTCGACCGGCCCTATCCAGTTGTAGAGCCAAATCTCTTCTGAGACAGGTTCTCCCAGGGCACCCGCGCCGAGGACCTGGGCAAAGAGAATCAGCGAGACAATAAAGGAGGTTCCGAGAGCCGCGATCGCTATCGCAGCACCGCCCTGCCATGTCCAGCGCCCGAAGATGATTATCAGGAGAAAGGCGATGAGAGGGGCGGCAACTATCAGCAGGGCGTACTCGAACATCTCACCTCAACCTCGTCGCCTCTTCCAGGTCGATGTCCTTTCTCGATCGGAAGTACACGATGTAGATTCCGAGTCCTATGCACACCTCGCCTGCCGCGACTGCGATCGCGAGGACCGCGAAGACCTGACCTCCCGGATCTCCCGTTATCGGGTTGACTGCATAGGAGGAGAACGCCACCAGGTTCATTATCGCCGCGTTGAGGATTATCTCCACGGACATCAGGACGACGATCGCGTTCTTGCGCCGCAGGATGCCGTACATCCCGACGCCGAAGAGGATTCCCGCCAGTGCAAGCTCGTACTCCAGCGGGATCAATCTATCTCCTCCTTCGCCAGGAAAGTGCCCGCGATTATCGCGGCGGCAAGAAGCAGACCCACGACCACCAGCGCGAATCCGAAGTCCTCGAAC
>JBHIBK010000048.1:0-9816 GCA_046759065.1 Thermoplasmata archaeon
GGCCACACCCAGTGGACGCATCCCCTCCGTCACATCCTCTCGGCCACTACTCTCCCGAGATCCTCACACTCAGCCATCAAGAGATCCGAATCTTCAGAGGTTTGGTGAGAGTCTATTCCCCCGAAGAATCCGCTTTCTCTGCCCCCCTCCTTGCGCAGTACTCGGATTCTCCTCCCTCTGGCCCAGGTCCCGACCAGTACTTTACCCCCGGGGTTGGCGGTCTACCCAGCTTCCGTTTAAAGTGGGACTAACGTCCTTCGACTGTGGAACGCAATGAAGCTGGCTGTGCTCATCCCAGCCTACAATGAATCCCGCACAGTGGGCGAAGTCATCCGGCACATCCCCCGCGATATCCCGGGGATAGAGTCGGTGAAAGTCATCCTGTTGAACGACGGATCGACCGACGACACGACAATCAGGGGCCAGGAAGCGGGCGCAGACCTCGTCCTCTCCTCCAAGACACGAGTTGGCTTATCCCAGACCCTTAAGAAGGGATTCCTGCACGCGTTGGACACCGAGGCTGACGTAGTCGTAACCATCGACGGCGACGGACAGCACGACCCCCAAGAGATACCGAGGGTGGCAATGCCGATCTTGGAGAAACAGGCAGAGATCGTCCTGGGCTCAAGATTCCTTGATCAAAGCCCCGAGATCGGCAGGGCGAAGGCCATCGGCAACAGCCTGTTCACAAGACTCACAAATTTCCTCTCAGGTATCAGTGTAACCGACGCCCAGACGGGCTTCCGGGCCTACTCGAGGGAAGCGATCCTGAGGTTGAACATTCTCTCGCACTACACGTACACCCAGGAGACCCTCATCCAGGCCGCCCACAAGGGATTGAGAGTTCGAGAGGTTCCGATTACGGTGAGACGCCGGGAAGGAAGATCCAAGCTCGTCCAGAATCTGCCTTCGTACGCTCAAAGAGCCGGAATGACGACTCTGACGACGTATCTCAACTACAAGCCGCTGAAATTCTTCTTAGCGATTGGAGCCACGGTGATTCTCGCGGGCCTCATCACAGGTTTCAGAGTCATCGTCCACTTCATCATGACGGGGATGGTCCAACCCTTCCTGCCGACAGCCATACTCACAGCCGTGTTGATCATTGTGGGGGTTCAGATAGTGACAGTTGGACTCTTCGCCGAGATGGTCAAGTCGAACAGAGAGATCACAGAAGAGATCCTGTACGAACTCAGAAGAAGAGCCAGAGCTGGATGAACGCAGCCGAGGGAACTCCCTCCCTGCGAATGGTGGGGCCTTGGCCGCCCTCGAAGGGAGTAAGCCTCTACTGCTACCATCTCGCCACAGCCGTGAGCCGCCTGACGCCGGTGCAGTTCAGCCCCTTGTCCAAGCTCTATCCCACAAGCCTCTACCCCGGACGAACGACCGAGATGCCTCACTTCGCAGCCCACATCCCCAAGGACTCGAAACTGAGGATCACCGGAAGCATCTCCTACAGAAGGCCCCCTTCTTGGCTCACACCCGCGCTAGAGCCAAACGCAATCCTACACCTCCACTGGTGGACTCCATACCGGTCCATCATCTACGCCCCAATGCTGTCCCTCGCAAGGAGACGGGGATCGGCATCTATCCTAACCCTGCACAACGTTCTCCCTCACGAAAGCCGCCGGGTAGACATGCTGGCAAGCCGGGTGATCATGGAAATGACTAGTCGGTTCATCGTCCACAGCCGAATGAACAAGGCGGAGGCAATGGCTGTATTCGGCTTGGAGGAAGAGAGGATCCATATCGTACCCCACGGACCGCTCACGGTTCTGCTTCGTCGGAAAGTTCCGAGGAGACAAGCCAGGAGGGCACTCAACATACCCCCCGAGAAGAGGGTTCTGCTCTTCTTCGGAAACATAAGAGAATACAAAGGGCTGAGAACCCTGGTAGAAGCAACAAGGATAGCTAAGAGGCAAGTGGACGACCTCCTCCTGATCGTGGCCGGTGAGGTCTGGAAACACCTGGAATACCTCCTGAGAATCCCACCAGATCTCAAAAGCGATGTCAGACTCTATCCCTGGTTCATACCGACAGAGAAGACGACCTACTTCTTCCAGGCAGCCGACCTCGTGGTGCTGCCCTACGAGAGATTTCACGGGCAGAGCGGCGTCGCGTCGGCTGCACACGCCTTCGGAAAGCCCTTGCTCGTCACACAGGTCGGCGGTCTGCCAGAGATGGTTAGGGATTCCATCGCGGTGGCAAAACCCAACGACCCCAATGACCTGGCGCGTAGAATATCCGCCATCATGACGGACCCGAGTGTTCTGAACAAACTAGGCAAAGATTCTCGGCTGCGCGCCAGAGACTTCTCCTGGGACAAGATCGCCCGTATGACGATGGAGGTGTATGCGAGCGCACAGTAGGAGCTCCTTTCAAACGGTGGTTCCCTTTTCTTAGTCGTCGCTAGGATAAGGAGGCAGGTCAAGAAACGTGTGGAATCCGGTCCGATGCGTCGAGTTGGGGTAGAGGACAATTGTTGAAAATGCCTAGGCCGAAAATGAAGATCCTATTCCCCCTCTTGGTGGCGCTTCTTCTTTTCGTTCTGTACTCCTTCGTGAGCATCGCAGGGGGCAGCTGGTTTCTGAATCCAGAGGAACATGGGGACTACGTCATCGCGAGGAGCATATTCGAGAAGGGGACACCCTTCGTCGAACAGCCCCTGAACGATGCTTTCTCGCAGCCTCCATTCGTCCCTCCAGGCACAACATATGTGGCTGGGAAGATAGTCCCCGTGCATTCAGTGTTCACCCACTATCTCTACGCCCCGTCGTTCGTCTTGGGAGAACAGGGCCCCTTTTTCTTGGTTTCCCTCCACGGCGTTGCAGTAGTCATTGCATTCTTCTACTTCGTCAAGGACAGGTGGGGCCTCGCGATCGGAGCAGCGACCGCCATGACATTCGCACTCTCATTCCCCATGGTCTACTGGAGCAACATGCTCTTCAACAACATCCCAGCTTTCGCCTACTTCATGTCAGGGCTCCTCCTCATGAGCCGAACATCGCACGGTGGTGCGAGCAAGAAGAACTGGCTGCTATCTCTTGCACTGTTGTCGGTTTCGTTTCTCCTCCGATACGAGTTCATTGTGCCAGCCTTCCTCGTAGCCCTTTACTTCACATATCGACGAAGGGAGGAGAGATCTAAGGTTGCCCTGTCAGTCGCTTCCTTCGCTGTGGCTCTGTCTGCCATAGCCGCATCGAACACCCCGCTTTATGGTGGACCGCTGGCGACAGGATACACCGTCGGTCCCTGGAGCTGGACCCCAGAAGCCGGTCCTGTTCAGAGCCTCTTCGAGAGAACGTTCAGACATCTCATCGAGCCGAACGGAAGCCTCATACTGAGCAACGTATACAAGCATCTCATCCGATTGTACTTTGCGCCTCTACCCCTCATCTTGGCCGGGATTGCGGTCTCCCTGAGAGGAGAGAGCCCGGACCGTCCTTCGCTAGCGATCCCCTTTCTGCTCACAACAGCGCTTCTGGGCTATTTTGTCCTAAACGCCCATTTTCATGCCTTTGACACGGAGAGGTTTGGGGTATCCTACACGAGGCTACTGCTCCCCGTATACATGATGCTACTCTTCTTCATGGGGTCGATTCTCTCACATCGCAGGCTCAGGAAGACTTGGAGTCTTGTACTGGTGTTCCTGGTCTTGGCAGGGCTCGTCTCTAGCAATCTGAACTATCTTGTGTGGGGAGAGTTCGGGCTATCTGACACCATGGAGGAGAAACGGTTCTGGAAGAGTGTGGACGAAATAGTGGGTGAGCTACCGATTTCTAGCGTAATCATGGGAAACCTCGTTTCAAAGGGAGTGATTTCCAGGCCCACGCTCAACCTCGACGACTATAGGATTGGGAACCAGACGAAACAGCAGTTCGCTCTCGAGATCACAATGAAGCTCTTGGACGATGGATACAGAGTCTTCCTGATGGAGCTGCCGTGGCACGAAACGTACCTCGATCTCTCCACTTTGCTTCCGCGAATCGGACTGAACCTAACAGTGGTCGAGCAGGTTCCTTTGCGTCGGACACTGGTCTACATCTATGAGGTGACAGAGCCGGGATGATCAGCAACGTACTGCATCCTACTCGTCGTTCGGGAGGGTGATAGGAAGCTTGTCGATTGACGGGATCTACGCCCGCTCCTTCATAGTGGTTCTTTCTTTAGCTCTCCTCGGATTTCTGGCGTACTCATACGTACCCCTGGCGACCGGCGGGGGGTACGTGCACCCCGATGTCGGAGAGACGCTTCTTGTCTCGGCCAACCTTCTGGAAAACCGGGCCTTCGTGATGGAGGAGCCCCTTAACGACCTGTTCGAGTACGACCTCTTCACCAGGCAGGCCTCCGCATCGCTCCACGAAGACAGGAGCAAGATCGTTCCGGTCGGGTACCTGGGAAGGTACCTACTCTACGGTGCGAGCCTCGGACTGGGTGAACTGGCCCCGTTCTTATTGACATCGCTTCTGGGTTCGGTGTCGGTGGTGGGGTTCTACCTTGTGCTGAAGGAGGCGTTCGGCAGCGAAGGGGTTGCCCTGCTCGGAAGCGGGATCCTGGCGTTCTTTCCATCACTTATGTATTGGAGTAGCACGATCCTCGCCAACGTACCCGCCCTGGCCGGGTACATCGCCAGTCTCTATGGCGCGACAAGAGCCCTGAAAACGGGGGAATTGAAGTGGTACTTAGCCACGGCAATCCTGATGTCAGCAACCATCTTCTTGCGGTACGAATACGTCGTCGCAGCCATCATCGTGATACTCTTTGCCTTGGCAACGAGAGATACCGTGAAGATCCGATACCTGTTGGTAGCCATCCTGGTCGGCATACTGTCACTCACGCCCATACCTGTGCTGAACCAACTGATCTACGGCGAGGCTCTTACGGTCGGCTACATCCAGTCGGGAGCGAGTGTAGAGGCAGGCTTGTCAGAGATCGTATCTCCTCCAGGCCCAAATCCCATTACTCTAGCTACCAACTTTCGCATAGAGTACCTGCAAAGATACCCACACATAATCCTGATGAGTCTCGCCGGCATTGTCCTGGTCCTCAAAGGCAGGGGAAAAATGGAGTCGATCCAGAGATTCTTCCTCGCATCCACCTTGGGATTCTCCCTCTTCCTCCTCTACTGGTTCGGAGTGGCCGACGGCTACGCAGGCTACGGAACCGATATCCTCATCTCCAGCTACAGCCGATACCTCATGCCCACCTTCCTGCCCCTCATCGCTCTGTCAGCGTTCTCGCTGAACCGGCTCGTTCGAAGACTCGCCGGATGGAAATCCGCGAATCCGAGAGGATCTTCAGCCATCCTCCTAGTAACCGTCCTCTTAGCCGCCAACACGCTCTGGTCCGTTAGCTACGCGACGACAGCTCCGTTCGGGCTCCAATGGATGGGAGAGACTGCCCAGGAGTGGAAGGGAATCTCCGAGACGGTCGAGAGAACCACGCCCAGTGACGCCGTCATCATCACAGACCTGTACTCCACGGTCGTCCTCTCCAGAAAGGTCCTCTGGCCCTACCGCATGCCCCTCGATGACATAGACGAGAAGCTGCCGAACTACGTCAGAACCCTTCTGGAGATGGACAGACCTGTCTATCTACTCGAGGAGCCTCGTCACCCGTGGTACCTCGACATCGAGTCAACGATGAGAGAAAACGGGCAGTTCTCCCTGACTGTCGTCAACGAAGAGCCAAGAATCGTCCGGGTCAATACTCCCAAGATGTGAGGGAGGGCTGGGTGCCGACAGGAACCGAGAGGCCAACCCGGAGCTCCCTTCAGCCCCAACGAGAGAATCCGTCCGACTTAAAGCATTGACGTGATCCACGAGTGAATATGAGGACAGCCGGGCTGCCCCTTGTTCTCCTCCTTGCGACCTCTGCCTTCCTCGCCCTCTCAAGCCCTTCATCCGGGCAAAGCTCACCCAGCCAGTACCTAGTACCCCTCCTGTTGACGTCCGAGGCCCCTCTGCGGAACGGAACGATCGTCGAAGTCCCGCTCGAAGACCTCCTCGCCACGCTACCACCTGAGTTCGATCCAGACTGGAACGCCACGACCGTTCTCCACCAGCGAACACCGATCCCCTCCCAGGTCGAAAGGTACAACAGCGGCGACATCCAAGACGTGCTAGTGTTCAAAACCACAGAACCTCCGTTCGAGGGTGAACCAAAATCTTACGAAGTCTGGATCCCCTCCAAGAAGCTGGGACTGGAGGTATCACGGGCAACGAACGTCACCATGCTGAGCTACGAAGAGTTCGCCGAGACCCCCTTCGGCTTCCCTGGAAACTCATACTCCGACCAGATAGGCCAGGGCTACGTCATCCAGAACACGATGATCCAGATATCCGTCCCCCTAGGGCCTACGGACATCGCTGCCTCCGTCTTCAACCTCCGGATAGAGGAATCCGGGTGGGATGCCATAAAGCAAAACAGAAATCCGGTCTCAACGGAACTAGCCAGAGCGTGGAGAAACTCCTTCTTCGGCCATGCCTGGGAGGAAGCGGCGACAGACGGATACACTTTGGTGGCGAACGCGACGGGCCCCCTCAGGGGGACCCTGGTCCTGAAGACAAGCGCACAAGATGGAGGGGCTGAGCAATGGAGGATCTACCATGTTTCCAATGACGACACCCTCGTAGAGATCGAGTCCTTCATTCGAAGAGTGGACATCGCGGGCAGGTCCAACCTGACGCTGTCTGACCATCGTGGCACGAGCGGAGAGTTCGACACGCTCTTCGTCCCCGGCTTAGGTGGCCTCCCCCGAGACGAGGGGGCGATCTCACGCCAATCGCTGACTGAGGCATGGGTGTTGGCCTACAGTCAAGCGGGAAACAGAGGGGTCGGTATCCTGTTGGACGACCGCCTCGAGACGCTCGAATGGACCCAGGATGCAGTTGTCGCGAGATACGAGGAGGCCGACCACATCCGAACCGGCATTGTGATCCTCGACTCAACGGTGACCTCAGACCCCCTCGTGTTCGTAGCCGACCTGTACTCGGCCTGGAAACCTCGTCCCCTAGTTGAGGTCTTGCCAGCGGAGCCGTCCGAGATAGCTCCCTCCCTCGCCCTCGACAACGCAGCCGAGAGGATCGCATCGTTCAGTGCGGAGATTGAGGCGCTCCAGATGAGAACCGAGAGCCTCGAGGCCGACCTCACAGAACTGAACCGACAGGTGAGCATTCTCATATCCACCCTGAACGACCGGCAGTACCTCGAGTACCTCATCTCAGCTGCCCTCGCAGTGGCAACCGTCGTCGCCGCCTACCTGTTCCTCAAAGGAAGGCGTGGCGTCCCGAGAAGCTGACTACCCTCTCTGCAAAGCGACCGCGCCCCTTGCGTGTGTACTTCTTGCCCGTGGAGGCCATTCCCCCGCCATAAGCCCAAGCAACCACTCCGGTCTCCCGTCAGCCAGGGCTGACCGCACCGAGCGACTCAGCTCGTCCTACGGTCTGTTTCTCATCGATAGATTCGGAACTCCAACATCCTGAGAGGGAGGAGGATGCGTGTACCCGAGGGCGAGAGAAGGAGACGAGTCTCCTCTACTCCCCCCCATAGAGGAAGAAAAGCAGGTACACCGCCAAAGCAACAGCGGACCCATAGAGAAGGGCGAACACGCTCCCGATGTCAACACTCAACCAGAGAAGCAGCCCCGCCGCTAACGCGGTCGCCACCCTCGCCGCCACAACCTCAGATCTCGAAAGACGTCTTCCTGGGGTCGGCATCCTGGAGTTCGTGGCGAGCAGGGACGAGGCGAAACTCAGAAGCGTTGGCAAACCCACGAGCAGAACGAGGCCTAGAAGGAGGTATATGTCGACGTAGAAGCTGACGCTCAGGGGTATCAAAGAGTCAAAGATGACAAGAACCGCCGTTACCACCAAGAGGTCTCGAAACAAGATCCTGCTGTAGGCCGAAGCCTCGACCAGCCTCTCAACGAACTCGTCAACATCAGGCATAAACGTCTCCTCCGGAGGCGTGCACGCACATCCAGGAGCGTTCGAAGCCAACTCTCCAAGCCAAGGTAGCGGTTCTCACCTCATGACAAGAGAAAGGTGATGCCATGTGAGCATGTGGTTCTAGGGACGTCTTCGAAGCCTCCTGAACATCGCATGCCCCACCCAAAGGAGGGGAACCGTCAGAGCCGTTCCAAAGAGCGCGTTCACATAGACCGCGCCGGTCGCAAGCCAATACGACAACGGACCAGGCACCACAACCGCAACATCGATCCAGCCCACCGGCAACCAGAATTCCGATCTATCCTCTCCCTCGAGGTGCGGCACCTGCAAGAAAAACTGAACCTTCGTGCCCCTAATCCGAAGCTCCGACAGCGCCCACGTCACACGACCAAGGGACCATGATACACCGGAGGTAGCATTCCGTTCGAACAGCACGCGAGGGACATACCCTTCAGCCCCCTCTGCCCAAGCCAAAACCCGATCGCCCACGGGGACGCCGGACCTAAACCAAACCCCCAGCTCAACGGCTCCGTCGCCCCTTGTGGCGAGATGAGGATCCTCGAGGAAGAAGGACACCTGGGGCTCCGTCAGTTCTCTATACCAGAACATCCCCAAGGACTTCTCCTCCGAGAAGCGATGGATGTCCGGCTCAGCCATCCTGGCAAACCCACCTTGCTCTACGCTTAGAGATACGCGCTGCTCGACCCTCCCCCCGAGGGGCATGGTGTTGGCGAAGAGAAGACCCACGAGCACCAACGGCAGAGCCCACCACAAGATGCTCAATCGCCTCGCCCCAGACATGTCCTTCCAGTCCGCCTGTGACTCTCCCCGAGATGATATCACTCCGCTTTTCACTGAACGTTCAGCGCGAATCGGCCCGATCTCGAACCTCCATGTCCCTCGAGTCCCGGGATATAGGAGCTCCGTCGAGGAAACGCCACCCAACTGTTCTCAGAGTCGAGCACAAGCGGAAAACGAATAGAACACACGAGGGGAGGACTCTTCTCCTTTCGAGGAACCCAGAGAAGTCTCGGAACAAGGGAAACAGCCCAAACCTGAACCTTTCGTGCGTAACCCTTATAAAAGGAACCTCAGACTACAATTGTGAAGTTACCTAATAGGTGGATAACATAATGAAGAGAATCTCACACATTGCACTCGTTCTCCTATTGTCGGCTTTCATACTGCCTTACTTCCCCGCCGTCACCGCGCAACCAGCATGCCCAACGGTCTTCGACGTATTCTTCAACATCCCTAATGACTTCTACTACTACGGAGAAGCCGTAACATTTGATGCCACCGCTCAGGGCGACGGAGCGCCTCTCTCGGGTGTCGAGGTTCACGTTACCGTCACGGACCCCACGGGATACAGGAGAGTTCGCAAGGCCGGAGTCACGAACGAGTTAGGACAAGTTACGACTGAAGTCGGGACCATCCGCCCCCCTCCAGTGGTGCCACCCTACTTCCCGTTCGGAGTCGAGGGGGGTGAGTTCGGCTTCACTGTGAGGCACGACTGGCCCGAAGGGGACTACATCGCCACCGCCTCATTCAGCTTCGCGTGCGACTTCACAGGAGTGACCGCCGGCGACATCGACGTGTTCGAGGTAGTGGAAGCCCGCGTATCGGGCCTCCTCTTGGGCATACTGGACCTCATAGGGCCGGCTGGGTCCACCCTCTTCGGGGAGCTCGCTGAGATCAAGGCGGACACGGAAGCTCTCTCCGCTCAGATGGCGCTCCTAGAAGTCAACGTGATAGAGAGCGTGGCGAGCGCCTCGAGCGCCATACTAGGAGAGATCGACGCTGTCTCGGAGGCGATCGACGCGGTCGCAGAGAGGCTCGTCAGCGTCTTCGACGGCCTCATCCTCAA
>JBHIBK010000049.1:0-9482 GCA_046759065.1 Thermoplasmata archaeon
TGGGACCGATGTTCTCCGAGTAATAGAGTTCACCAGACTCGTCTCCGATGATTATGTCAAAATCGCCATCGTTGTCCAGATCAGCCGCATCCAGTGCTGTGAAGTTGAGGCTGATTCCAAGCGAAGTCGGCGTTCCCCAAGAGGGCAGTGTCGGAAGCCCCTTGTTCTCGTACTTCAGAACTCCCATGGAAACTCCCACGAGCATGTCGACGTCATTGTCACCGTCCAGGTCCGCCATAGCTGGATCAGGCCTGTTCAGAGGGATTCCAGAGAACACGGAGTTGTTCAGTATGTAAACTCCAGAAACATAGACATCAGAACCCTCATAGTAGCGGAGATAGGGATCGACGTTCTCATAGTATAGGAGTCCTCCGGTATCTTGGCCGACTATGACATCGAAATCACCGTCAGAATCCAGGTCAGCCAAGTCAATCGTGCTGAAATCATTGACCTCTATGTCAACATCCGCCATCTGCTCGAACTTCATGGTCAGATTAGATTTCAGCCAATTAGGAGCGCGTTCCATGGCATCCACGACTTGCTGAGGGAATCCCGCAAGATGGTTCGGGAGCGGCATTTCCTCCAGCGTTTCGTTGGAACCATCGAAGAAGATGAAATACTCTCTTCCCGCGGGAACTACAACCTGCTTGCTGATCTGCTCAAGAATCGCCCCGCTCGGTCCGATTTCGTCACTTCCCGCCAAAAGATTCGTCTCCCCCGACATATCCCTGTCAACACGATCCAATCTCTCGTGAGGCCCACCTACGGTGCCCACCAGACCCGCTACAACAAGCATCAAGACGACTACTCGAACAGTAGAGACACGACCAACTCCAGTCGAACACTTCGAGATCACACCCACTCCTCCGCTCTAGCTCGTGATAATGAGTTCAAACGAGGCAGGGTTGGAAATTCTCTAGAGTCTATTTATACTTGTCGCGTTCCTAGTCATCCTCTGGAGGTGGCGGCTCAAGAACTTCAGTGGGCACTCGGTAACCCTTCTTTGAGGCGAGTATGTCCATCGAAACCCCGGCAATCAGAATGATGAGATTGGCAATGAGACCTACAGTAATCCAGTTACCCGCCTCGGGAACCCTCAGAACCCCGGTGAGGAAGGAGAGAATGGCGATTATCACCTCAGCAAGTGACAGAGGAAGCGCAAGCACAGCAATTGTGAAAAGCCTATCTCGAGCGAATTTCCTCAGTAGCGAGTCGCGATCAAGAGCCTTCAGTTTCTCTCCCACTGGCAGACCCCTTATCTGCTTCCGATATGACTTTCTCTCTTCATCCGGCATATCCTTCGGCATGGGGACGAATCTGTCAAGAGGTCTCAGGTATCCCGCCAGGATTCCAAGGAGAACGAGAATCAGGGCGAACAGTAGCGCCAAAAGGGGCTTCCAGTTGTATTCCTCCTCTTCTCCCAGGACCTCGACTACGAATGTGAGATTGTTGTTGCTTTCATTGGCCTCAGAAATCCAGTCCACGTAGTCCGCGTGGAACACCACCACATATATGCCTATTTTCCTGGGAGCGTGCCAAGTGGCCTCAATCTCTCCTGTCATCGAGCCCCGGATAAGAGCCCCTTCCACCCTTCTTGTGAAGGGATTGTAGGCCATCGTCTCATTGTAGAATGCGTTGTCAAAGGGTCCCCCTGTCGTGTAATTCCCGATGTTCCTCACGAATGCTGAGAACGTAATTACATCGCCCGCCAGAGCCTGATAAGGCCCTTCGTATGGAAGGCCATTGATTTCTGGATTGACCGCCTGAAGATCTGGCGGAAGAGGTGTTACGACCAAAGAAGCCTCGAAAAGGTTGTTCGTCTCATCTGTCTCAAGGATATCGTCGTAGAAGTCAACCTCGAACGTGACGCCCACACTCAGATAGTCCATCGGAGCATGCCAGCTGACGTTGAACCATTGATATGCTCCAGGCTCGAGAGGTACGACGTTCACCAGAAGGAGAGGACTGATCCTCTCGCTTGAGTTGTAGATGGAAACGTAGAAACTGGATGGCGTCACATTGGTGCCAGCGTTGTAGGCAACACCAGTTAGCAGCAATGTGTCCCCTCCCGTCACTGCGACAGGACCGGTGTAAGGAACGTCATTGACCAGAAAATCAAGAGCGACAATGTCTGGCCCAACCAGGCGAAACAGGATGTCAAACTCGTTGTTGTCCTCATCAACCTCGGACACATTGCCCAGGTAATCAATGTGAATGGCAACGAAATAGCTGCCCAAGAGCAGCGGGTTAGGCCAACTGATGTCTGTCAGCAAGACGGAGAATGAGGGATCGAGAGGTCCCATCGGACGGCTCAAATTGAACAGGAGACCGTCGACCACGAATCCCATGCTGAACACGCCAGCGGTGTAACCTCCCTGATTGTGGATCGTGACGTTGAGATGAACATCCTCGGAGATGTCCACAATTACTGGTCCTACGGGAGAATCGGAATACTGGTACTGAGCGATTCTCCCGCCGACGTCAATGGTGACGTTCGAGGGGATTAAGTCGGCACCTTTGACGATTATGGTGAGGGTGAATACGTTGTTCGTCTCGTTGATTTCCACGATGTCGTTCGCCGAATCTGCGATTATCGCAATCGTGTGCGAACTGGGGACGCCAGGATTCGCCCAGCTGGAATTCGTCGTCATGCTCTCATTGGGACCCAACGGTCCACTGACGTTCCAGTGGAAGGCGACCGAATTGTCCAAGAATTCAGTAAGGAACGTTCCATTGGTTCCGAAGTTGCCTTGGTTCTCCAGCACTGCTTCGATCTGCACGATGGAAGTGATATCCACTTCCACAGTGGGCGATTCAGGATATGTGTATTGAGTGGTCAAGCCGTCCACCGTCAGGTTCAGCCTGCTGGGAATGATGTCGGAACCGCCGACCACCAAGTGGATTGTGAACGTGTTGTTCATCTCACTAGCCTCCTGCACCTGGCTTCTGTTGTCGACAGTGACGTTGATGTACTGGTCTCCCAAGACGAACGGAACAGCGTATCCCACAAAAGCAAAGGGACCGGCGACGGATCCCGGAGACAGCGGCGGGACATTGCTCCATTCCGCTATCTTCCCTTCCAGGGGATTCATGGGACTGTCGCCTACAAGGTAGAACGATAGCTGAGTCTCGACGCCCACGGGGGACTGAAAGACGCCGACGTTGCGAACGCTCGCCGTTATGTTTATCATGTTCCCCGGGAAGACGTAGATAGGGTCCGATACGTAGCCGCTGACGGATGCATCCAGATAAGTGAAACTGGAGCCATCTTCGAGATCAATGGCGATTTGATAGGGTGTCAAGTCGGGAACGTCCACACCGAAGCAGACGACGAATGTGTTGTTTGTCTCAGAAATCTCGCTGATATTCCCAGAGCCGTCCAGACCATAGTCCACGGTGAGGTTCAGGCAATGATAACCTGTTTGGTTTGTGATCTGGAGATTGGAGACGAACGGGCCAGTGGAGCTTCCCGCCAAGAGTGGACCCACTTCGCCGCTATTGTAGATGACAGAGATCGGTGGACCATCTGATACATTTCCGGTGTCAATCATCACGACGTTGAACTGTGTGCCAGTCCCATAACCGCCAACGTTCGTAGCGTTCAGGCTGATGATTACGTTGTCACCTGGATTCGCTGGAATCACATCGGAATGGAAAGGTGGAAGAGTTGTTGATGTATCATTGTAGAAGTACGTTCCCGAAGGGGCTTGGACAACGACATCGCTGGGCGTAAGGTCAGGGCCCTCTACCTCAAAGAGTATGGTTGCAGAATTGTTGGCCTCGTCATATTCCGTCACGTTGTTGTAGAAATCCACTGTGTAGTTCAGAAGACAGCTTCCCACAAAGGGGAGTACCGGTGCGGTCCACAGGCTGCTGAATCTGCTACCTGGAGGCGCCGAGGACCCAGCGCCGATTACTTGAATCTCCCCCATGTGCACGATGGTCCCGCAAGAGTCCTCAAGCGTCGCCGTGTTGAGAATCCTGATCAACGGTGACCCTTCGTTTGTCACATTGGCCTCGATCGCATGGGGGGATCCAGCCAGAACGACTATGGGCCCAATGGGAACAGTGGGATCATACGGACCGGGATATTCGATTCCATCAACCGCTATCGCAAAGGGCTGCAGGTCGGGTATCGGGATGACGACATCCCACTGCTGGGTATTGTCTGGATCGCTCCACATTATGTTGTTCTCAAGCTCACCGAAGGGAGGAAACTCCCCCGGGTCACCGGTGCCATGACTCGTGACGTTGGTGTTGAGCCCGCCAAAGGCCGTGGCGTCTATCTGAACGCGATATGTATCCCCGTTGCTCCAGTTGACATCCCGCTCGGAAGCCTCCAATGTGTAGGCGTACCATCCACCGCTCGTGAGTACCCAGCCAGTCTTCGGAAATCTGTTCCAGGTTCCGTTGTGATACACCCAAATCGCGAAGGGCGTGATATCTTCCCAGGGGAGCCCTTCCAGGGGCGTGTCATCCCATCGGAATATAATTCCCTCCAGATTCATTTCTTCTGGTTGACCGGTCGCAGGCGTACTGAAAGTCAGAAAGGTGAGCATTACGAGGATGGAAACTGCAATCGGCCGGAGCTTCACCGTCCTCCAAAACCACTGTAGGCTGTTTGCTTTCCCCGCACGATGAAAGCTCATATCAATACTACCTCAGACACCAGCAAAGCCAAAGACAACATCCGATGAGACATTGAGTTTCAGTGTGACGAACATCGTGAATTCCCTGTCGTAGGTTCCCCCTTCCATGGCGGGAATGTGTGGAACCCACCTTGACTCAGAGTCCTTGTACCAAAGGATGACAAGGGTGTTCAGGACGTGGTCAGCATAGAATGAGACGTTGTAGTAGAGGAATTGCCCGTTTGAGAACGGTTTGAGCGGTAGAGAGATGGCGTGGTAACCTTCATTAAACCGGCCAAGCCAGATGCCTGAGCTGTAGCTGCCTGAACCCACGCCGAGCGAGTTGTTGATTGGGAAGATCATATAATAGAACTCATCATGAGGTTCGAACAGAGCATTGACGTGATCCAGGCTAGCCATGGGACCTGGGGGTGGGACATAGGAACCGAAGAGCAGCCAATAATCAGAGCCAAGGTTCCCGTAGAACCCGACCCTGCTACTCGAGTAGTAGATGTCATAGGCATCGGCACCTATGGGCTGCTGCCATGTCATTCTGATGTTGTTTCCGACGATGCCAAGTTCGACACTCCTCGCGTTACTCCTGTAGTCGAAGCTGTGGGAAGGCAAATCATCGTATCTGATCATGGTTCCAGGAAGGCCCACAAAAGTGAACCGCTTGCTTGATCCCAGATTCATCAGACAACCCTCGCCGACCTCGATTGTCCTTGAAGGATTGCCCATTCCGGGAACCCTGAGCCAATGCTCCAACTCCATATAGTCGATGTAGTCTGCACCCAGGGCTACCCTGTATTCCTCCACTGTATCCATCCTGCCCCCGGCGTCGTATTCGACCCAGGGGAAGTAGCCCAAGGGAATGGAGAATCCGTTGAAACCCTCGGGGAAGGTCTTAGTCCATGCCCCGGCTGTATTGCTGGTCTCGCTGATGTCGCTCTCATTTGCGTTTGCACCTCTCAGCAGGTAGTAGTATTCCCCTTCGTGGCTCGCTGCACCTCCATTCTCGGGGTCTATCCACTGGGTTGTTCCCGCCGGAACGACATCGTACGCCGCGGCGGGAGACAAGTCCTCGAACCCATTTTGGGACAGTGCCCGGAATATGAGGTAGTGGTCCAGTTCTGGCCAAGGCACCTCAACCCACCTAAGCCCTATCTGATTTCCTCCGTTCCAGAAGGTCTCAACGTTCCTAGGCGCCGCTGAATAGTATGTTACAGTTATGAATACCTCTGGGAATGGAACAATGGTCTGATTGCCATCCCATTTCACATAGGCGATGCGGGCATCCGGATAGACGCCCACGGGTATATGGCCAACTTGGTCTGAGGTGATGTCGTACTCCACTTCCCAGCTCTCATTAATCGCCAGAGAACTGACGTTCCATTGCATGGAGGTGAAAACACCTCTGTTCCCGAGGAAATCCGGAAGCTTGGGCAGGCCCGTTGAAGGATCCCGGAAAGAACCCGTCACCAGATGGATATACGGAGGAAGGACATCCTCGATCATCGGGGTATTGTCAGAGACATCGAGATCTCGCCCAGCGATCTCATCGACCATGGTCCCGATTTCCTGGTAGATGCCCACCAAGTCATCTGGGCTTTCCGCGTAGAAATATTTCCCTCCCGTTATTGCCGCGATGTTCTGGAGGGTCGCGTTGTCGGCATCTGGTGCGAGACCAATAGTATAGATGACTACATTATTGGCGGCGGCATTCTGTGCCTCCGAAATGGGATCGGGACCTGAATTGCTCCTCCCGTCCGTCAGGAGAATGCAGACCCAGACGTGTCCAGGATCACCGTCGGAGACGAGGTCGTTCCATCCCGCATTTATGGCGGTTCCGATAGCCGTCCAGCCGCTCGGAGTGAGAACGCTGTCGATGTCCGCCTTTATCTGCACGTAGTTCGTGCTCAGGGGATTCATGCGCAACGCGGAAGTATCGAAGAAGATGACTGCGCCTTGGTCGGGAATCTTCATGTCATCCACGTAGCTCTTTGCCCCCTCTTTCGCATAGTCGAACTTCTGCCAGTCTCCCATGCTGCCTGACTTGTCGATCAGGAAGATCACATCCTGGGGGACAGACCTTACGATTCCCGATCCGTTACCAGTGATGGAAAGCCGCACAGTGGCGACGGTCGGATAGCCAGGACCAGCGTCCTCGTGGTATATCGTCGAGGGAGCCACGCTCTTGAATGGCTCAATGTGGGGGTAGACCTTGATTGAGATACTGGCGCTGTCTGAGGCAAGGGCGGTGGATGAGGCAGTACCGGTGACTTTGACATCCTGGAAGCTCCCAACGGGAGGCGAGGATGGTATGTTCACCCCGATTTTGAAGTTGAAAGACAGTTCGGGGCCGAGAAGTCCAGTATCGGGAATGCCGTCACCGTCACCCAGTGAATCCAGCAATGGGAATATTCCATCGTCCTGCAGGATTTCGATGACCCAATTGTTTGGTGTGCTCTCGACCGTGATGTCGATGTAGTCGGGGATGAGTTGCTTGTTGGTCACTGTCATGTCGAAGAGGATCCTATCTCCTACCTCTCCGTTCGTGCTGTGGTCAGGACCCAGGACGACTAGCGGGAGAGTTGGGGCCAGGTCGAACACCCAACCTGCGTTCTCGGAAGTCATATCGTTGTAGCCATCGAAGGTTCCATTGCCTTCGGGCACTCTCGCCATTGAGAAGCCCTGAGTGTGAGAAGAGCTCCATCCAGCCATGTCGAGCAACCGACCAGTCGGATCATAGAGATAGACATTGTCCTGCATGGAAATCATGGAGTCGAAGAATCCATTGTCCATCTGATACCTCAGCACATAGTAGGTGTTGGATTCGCTTACCGTAACTCCTCCGATTATGAATTCCTGGTTACACACGATTCTGTAACCAAGAAGGTTGAGTGAACCAGTGCCTCGGAAATAGACCTCCACATAGGCCTCGTCAATGACGTTCGCATTGAACAGGACCTCATTGAGCACGACGTCGGGGTTCCTGTCTATGCCTGGAACATTGTTGTCCGCTCCGAACGTCGGCATCTGTTCGCGAACCCATTCGTTCGCATACCCGATGCCCACCATATGCCTGGCTATGGACTCTCCGGGGAGGGGGTCAGGAGCGGTCCCCATCTGGCCATATGCGACTTCGTCAATCAGCGTCGTGGTTGTTGCTACATCGAAAAGCAAGAGCCTTGCGCCCTGATCCCCAAGGTCTATGGGCAAAATGAGGTCTGCCGATGAGTCATCCCCCAACGTCCTGTACTCCGTCGATGGAATGGTGCCAACCGCGGCAAGGGAATACACCTGGGTGTCATCAATCTGGAGCACATAGCCGCTCATGTCGATGGACTGGGAACCTTGATTGTAGAGCTCAATCAGCTCTTCATTGTCAGGCGCGTCCTTCAGCTCCGTAATCAGGATTTGGCCCGTGGAGTAGGAGGCGAAGTAGATCTCGTAAGAGGATCCACTCCTAAAGTCGTCCCACGCGATGAACACTCCAAAGGCCCCCAAAGCCATCGAGGGATATGACTGCGAAGACGAGTCGTCCATTGGGTCAGCGTTTTCATCGGTGTCGTCCACTCGTATGTCGTTGTTGTTCACCATTCCGTCTCCCCATGATAGGCCGCCATCCTCTGAGTAGGAGAAGAAGACGTCCTGATCGCCATGCCTATTGTCGCTCCAGGTGACATACAGTCCTCGTGGTCCCGATGCGATTGAGGGAGCTGTGTATGACGTCGCTACGAAGTCATCCACCTTCGTGGGACTTGACCAGCTGAGGCCCTCGTCTGTTGAGCGTGAGTGGCTGATCTGCTTCTGGTCCGATGGATCCTGATGGTACCAGATCGCATGGAGGACCCCGCCAGTGTCGGAAACCACATCGAGGTCTCTTGATACTGAGTTCAGGGGCCCAGCGTATAGCACATGAGGCGTCCAGCTGGACCCTGAGTCGGTTGAGTCGGCGATCCAGAGAGTGATGAAACCTGAAAGGTCCTGCTCCCTCCAGCATGCATAGATCTTGTTACTGACGGCCACAACGCACGGGAACGCATTTGTTGCGTCCTGCGTGGAAATCTGCACCTCCGTCCCAAAGCCTACACCACCGTTTACCGACTTCGAAACGAAGATGTGGTTGTAGGAGGGGCCGCGATTATCGAACCAGATGACATAGACGTTTCCAGAGGAATCCACAGCCACATCAGGCTCCCTGCATAAGACGTCAACAGGAGCTGTGTCCACCCTCACAGGAGCTGCCCATGTTGACCCGGCGTTGGAAGAGTATGTCCCAAATATGTGGATACCCCCCATTGGACTGGATTCCTGCCAGACGACATAGAGGCTACCGTCCAAGACTCCCCCCGTCAGGTCGATGGCTATAGAGGGCATGCGGGCATTGACACCAACGACAGCTGAATCGATTCTCATCGAAGTTGACCAGCTCAATCCCTGGTCAGTCGACTTTGAGTAGTAGATTCCGTAGTAGCCCGTTCTATCGTCGGACCACACAATGTGGATGACGTCATTCCCATCAACCGCGATATCGGAATTCCGAGAGTTGGCTGACCCATCGTCTATGTGCAGATTGGGGCGGCTGAAGGATATGTTGAGGTTCGTTTTGGGGTTGTCATCACTCCCGACGACGGCCAAGCTGGTTATCATGAGGACAATCAGGAGGAGGGCGAACAACCTAGAATAGTTCCGCCACACGCTGGATGCCGCGTTTTTCATAGTTCCTCCTCCAGGGAGGGGTTGCAGAACAAACGGTAGGTTCTCACCTCCGTCTCTGCCCACAGTGCAAATTAATGGCACGGCGCCTATTTATATTTTCCCGCCAGCAAATTCCAGAAATGGGGCCGT
>JBHIBK010000050.1:0-9389 GCA_046759065.1 Thermoplasmata archaeon
GCTTCCTTCTCCTCGAGTTCCTTCTCCCGCTCGAGAAGGTCCTTCATCCTCTCGTCGATGGACTTGGACTCCCGCTCGAGCCTCCCCTCCAGCTCCTTGATCGTCCTCTCCTTGTGCCGCAGCTCCATCTCCTTCGTTCCCACCTCTTCCTTCAGTGAATCGTAATCCGTGCCCTTCCTGCTGGTCTCGGCGGTGAGCTCCCTCAGCCTCCCCTGCATTTCCTCGAGGGCTTTCGTCCCCTCGCTCACGGCGGTCCTCTCCATCTCAAGCGCGCCCTTCTCCGCCTCGACCTCGGACTCGCGGTCCGCCAGTTCCAGCTCCTTCTTGACGTACGCCTCCTCCCTGCCCTTCAGGTCCTCTAGCCTCTCCGCGAACGTGGACTCCCGCTCGTTCAGCTCGGCCTCATTCTCCCCCAGCTTGAGGCTCAACGCTCCCAGCTCGTCCTCCTTCTCCCTCAGCCGTCTTTCCCAATCCTCCAGGCTCCGGGCTTCGCCATCGGCGGGAACCTCGCCCGCCGGGACCTGCTGAGCGAGGCCATCCAGCTCTCTCTGGCGGGAAAGCAGCTCGCTTCTCTCCTTCTCCAGATCCTGACGCGTTTGCCCGTGCCTCTTCTTCTCCTTCGCCATCGCCTTCTCGAGAGATGTGAGTTCCCGCATTTTCGCATCCAGCTGGATTTCCCTCCGTTTCAGCCTGCGATCCCTTCGGTGGATAGCCGCCGCCGTCTTGGCCAGGTCCTCCCTCACCCGCTTGGACTTCTCCTGCTGGGCCTTGATCTCTCCCTTGACCAGCTCGAGCTCGTTCATCTGGGCCTCAGCATCGGCCTTGATGGCTCCTATCCTCTTCTCCTTCGCGAGAAGCTCCGACTCCCGCTTTTCGATCTGCGTCTGGAACTGGGCCAGCTCCTTTCTCCTGGATTCGACGAGCATCAGCGTCCTCGCCAGTTCCTTGTCATAGCTCTCCAGGTGGGCCTCCCTTCCGCGGAGGCCCTTCTCCTTGCGGTCGAGCAACGCCTGTCTGGAATCGAGTTCCTTCCGCACGGAGGTCATCTTGTCGCCGCTGGCGCGGATTATGTGACGCTCGTGGGCGGACGTCGAGCTCGCGAGAACGTGAAGCATGGACCCGCCTAGCTGATAGCATATCGCGCTCCCGAGATAGCCCATGACAAGGGGAAGATAGCTCGGTGGGAGGGCGAAAACGACCATGATGAATCCGAGCAGGGCCATGGGAATGACCGACGTCCCGATGCTCGTGACCTTCCTTAGCCCCTTTCCCCGCCAGGTCATCGCCATGGATATCATCGTGAACGAGATGCCCATGAGGGAGACCGGATAGATCCAAGGAACGTACTGGAACCGAAGGACGCCGAGCTCAGAGATGAGGACAAGCACGAGCCCGATCGTCGGCACGGCCACTCCCAGCGCCGTGAGAACGAAATGCCCGCTGGCCCTCTCATAAGAATAGTGCTCCCACTTGAGTACCAGAGCGGAGATCCCTATCCCCAGCCCAACGGCCATGGGAAGTATCCAGAGGAGGAGAGCGACCCAAGTGAACGGTGGGTCCGAGAAGACGTTGGTGACCTCCAGGAGGTAGGCCAGTATGGCGTTGAACGAGAGAACCAAGGCGGCCACGACCCCGTAGCCGTGAGCGCTCCTGCCCACGCTCAGCTGAAGCTTGGCGGTCTCGGCAATGAATGCGGACTCCTTTGCCCTTCTGCGAGAACTCCCTTTAGAGGCCATACCATCCCAGCCTGTCGAATCCCTTCCGACTATTCAATCGTGAATGGCGTACTTAAGGATTAATATTTCGCAATCGAATTTGATACTGTCCACGCTCAGCGGAAATTTAATAGGAGAAGGCTGAATTACACTCTTCACCAGGGGTGAGGGCTTTTGCCAAAGAAAGTGAAACTCGAAGACAAACTAACCGCCAAGAAGGAATCCGCCTGGAAGGGCATGAGCAAGACAATGAGGACGAAGGTCTTCCAGTACGCTGAGGGGTACAAGGCCTTCATTGGCAGGGCGAAGACCGAGAGAAGGGCCGTCGAGGAGATCGTCGCATCCGCTGAGAAGGAAGGATTCGTTGAGCTCGACTCGATAGAGGAGGTGAGGCCAGGAGCCCGCCTGTTCAAGGTCAACAGGAGCAAGAGCCTGGCCCTCTTCGTCATCGGAAGAAGGTCGATGGCAGAGGGTATCAACATAGTAGCCTCGCACATAGACTCCCCCAGGCTGGATCTGAAGCAGAATCCCCTGTACGAGGACGCTGACTCGGAGATCGCCCTCTTCAAGACGCACTACTACGGCGGTGTGAGGAAGTACCAATGGGTCAACGTACCGTTGGCGTTGCACGGAAAGGTCATTCTGGGCAGCGGCAAGGAAGTCGACATATCGATCGGCGAGAAGGACGACGATCCGGTCTTCATAATCCCCGACCTCCTGCCCCATCTTGCCCGCAAGGTGCAGAACGAGAGAAAGCTGCCCGAGGGAATCAAGGGCGAGGAGTTGAACATACTGATCGGGCACATGCCGATAGAGGACAAGAAGGTCAAGGAGAAGATCAAGGTCAAGGTTCTCGACCACCTGAACAAAGAGTACGGAATGAAGGAGGAGGACTTCGTGAGTGCCGAGCTTGAGGCAGTCCCCACGGGACAGCCAAGGGACCTCGGATTCGATAGGGGAATGGTCGCCGCATACGGGCAGGACGACCGGGCGTGCGCATACGGTTCCCTGGCGGCGATAGTCGATCTGAAGACTCCCGCAAGAACGTGCCTAGCGTTCTTCTTCGACAAGGAGGAGATAGGAAGCGAGGGCGTGAGTGGAGTACAATCACGGTTCTTCGAGATCGTCCTCTCCGAGCTCATGGAGAAGATGGAACCCGGATGCAGGGACATGGACCTGCGAAGGATGCTATCCAGATCGAAGTCGCTCTCAGGCGACGTCGAGGTTGCCCTTCACCCGACGTTCAAGGATGTCCACGAGGCCCTCAACGCGGCGCGACTTGGAAGGGGAATCGCCATAACGAAGTACACGGGGGCACTCGGGAAGGCCCGTGCGAGCGATGCGAGCGCCGAGTACGTGGGACAGATAAGGAACCTCTTCAATGCCAAGAGAATCCCGTGGCAGGCCGCCGAGCTTGGAAAGGTCGATGAGGGCGGCGGTGGAACGGTCGCACTGTTCTTGGCTCGGCACAACCTCGATGTGCTGGACTGCGGCCCGCCTCTCCTGGCGATGCACTCACCCATGGAGGTTTCGAGCAAGGCTGACCTCTACAACACCTACAGAGCGTACCTCGTCTTCTTCAGAAGCGACCTCGGTCCGACAGCCTAGCTACTTCCGACGTCTCTCCACGTAGAGCGCAGCGAGAATGACCACTATGACCAAGGTCACTGGGATTAGCCAGTAGATAAGAGGTAGTCCACCATCCTCCGATGACTGCGCAGGAGAATAACTATAGGAGAGCAGCTCCCACTCACCGATCGTAATCGTGCCAATTCTCCACTCGATATCCACGCCCGCGCCAACTTCCTCGGAGTAGTAATTGTCCTCCACCAAGCCATTGGATTCAGTTCGCTGTATGCGGTGGGTCTGGAAGGTCCCCGCTGGAACTGTGACGTCGGCATATTCGATGCAGGAATACGTTACCGCCACTGAGCCGCTCCAGTTCGTCGAATTGTGAAGCGGCGGGCCACCCGAGATAAGCACCGTCGTGCTCTCGTTGGAGGTCCTCGCTAGCGTCACATCCCCACTCTCACCCACGTCGTAGGGGTGTTGCCAGGAATCCTGAATCACGTCACTCTGTGTCGTGTTCTGCACACTGAGACGGAAGTTGAGGGGAAGTCCCATGTCCACGAGACCTTGAAGAACGAGGGAGGTCTCGGACCGGACTATCTCGAAACTCGCCAGATCCCAGTATTCCAGTCTCACCATTGTCCAGTTGCCAGAGGCGTTGAATCCTTCATACACACCGATGAATGTTCCATTGCCTACGATCTCGTTTCGAAGGGTGCTGTATGGCGTGGATTCAACATATACCGTCTCGGTCCCTGTGATCTCCATATCCAGAGTCCCATCCAACACGAAACCTGGGGAATGGGTCATGCTCGCCGAATAGACCCAGCTGTTTCCTTCTTCATAGCTTGGCAAAGCAATCTGCGCCAACGAAGGTCCCGCTGACCCAGAAAGAATGGCCATCATGGTTATGATGGTTAGTACACACCGTATTTTCATGCGTTCACGCTCCTAGTCTGCCTATGTCTCAGCCTTCTTCTTCACGATTCCCTGCCCGAGGACCTCCTCGGGTGTAACTTCTCTCACCACGTCATGTTCTGCCGAGGGCCCCAGCTCGACAACATCCCTCTTGATGAGAGCGAACTCCTTCCCCTCTAGCGCGTCTGGGTCCAGGGGTAGTATCAGGATGGAGTCCTTCATTGCCATCCTTTCATTGAGGTCATGAAGAAGAGTCAGAGTGGACTGGAAGTCGTTATGGGCGATGATGTACTCCAAGCCGTCGAGAAGTACGACTGTCTTCTCACCGGTCGAGACGAAGTGCTCCACCGCTATTGATATGCCTTCCAATGGCCAGGGCCTTATCGTGTCCTTATCGCCAGATACTCTGCTCAGCCAGAGAACGGGCGTCTTTTCCAAGCCGAGCTCTTGCCTCACCCTTTTCGGAGGTAGCCGAGTGATGCACAGGCCTTGGTATCCGTGGGTAACGAGGTCCCGGAACACTTCGAAGCTGAGCTTGGAATTGGACTCAACAACAAGATAGCTCAGCCCGTCACTGAGTTCGAATCTCCTTTCAGTACCAAGATTTGCCTCGGTAACCGGCACGAGAAGCTCCTGCAGGTACCTCGGCCCCCTGACCGCGTAAGCCACGAGCCCGAGCATCAGAATCCCGAACAAGAACCCCACGCCCCTGAGATCTATGGATTGACTGGGGAGAACGACCTCGAACAGAAGCTCCGAGATTGTGTAGGACACGATTCCGACGGCGATGAGATATGTGTTGAACGCTATTGCCCTCGGCACGCGCGCCTTGACTAGATAGCTGATGAGCTTGTACGGGATGAATATGAGCGTGGCCATCGTGGCGAAGAACATCACGACTATGAACCACAGAGGGAATGTGAAAGTGAACGTGCTTCCGCCCTCGTACATGACCTCGACTGGGGCGATTCCTGTGGATATTATCGCTCCGATCATCACCACAAGGTAGAAGATGTAGGCGCTCGGGAATTCCTGACGCAAATACTTCGCAAAGTCTCTCGCACCTCTCAGCTCGGGATTGGCGATGACCACGGCGAAGGCTCCTGCCATTATCCCCATCAAAAGGTCGAATGTCGCCTGGATTTTCTTGCTTACAGTGATGAGATTTTCAAAACCCGATTGGCCAATGGCGGTGTAGATGAAGAGATGGGCGGAGATGGCACAGACGAGGAAGAGAATGGAGATGATGAGAATAGACTTGTGAAAGGCCTTCATGGTCTTCTGCCTGAGCAGCGCGATTACTATTATAGCCGACATTGTCAGGGCAGCGAAGGCACTTATGTATTGGAGTATTGTGACTACCCCCATGCGGGTTGAATCTATTCGTGTTTTCACCACCTCGGAACTTAAAAATGGTGTCGTTTCAGTTATCTATAATGATAATTCGAGCCAGTGAGGAGGACAGTCTCACTCTCAATAGAGATAATCAATTTTGATTTTCGCGCGAGAATATTAATCCGTTTGGCTCGAATCTTGCACCTCGACGAGGTCCAGGGAGAGTACCGCTTTATGGCAGACAAATGCGTGGAGCTAAGCTCTGAGGATGTTGACATTCTGCTGAACATGGTCACCAAGCTCGGGGGTTATGCCAAGAATCTCCTCGACGGTCTGGACCTGGGAATCAGCAAGTCAAGGCTCGGATGGCACATCGAGGAAGTCCATCGAAATCTTTCTCGACTGAGAGAATCGGATGGGCGAGACAGGCTTGTCCTGAGACCGCCCGGGACGAACAACAGCCCCATCATGGACAACTTCAGCGATACCTGGAACTACATCCAGACATTGAGGTTTGCAGCCGGAGCGACCATGATCTCTCAGAAGTACCAGAAGTATATGTCACGGGAGAATCTGAGGAGGTCCATGATCGCGAAAATCCTCTATAAGTGCCAGACTGGAATCCTGGACGATCTCATAGACACGGAGAGGTATTCCTACATCGAAGCGAAGGACCTCTACCACCATGTGCTCTCCTCCATGACCAATCCCGATTTTGAAATGAACGCGTTCAAGAACAGACTGACGTCGTTGATGAAGCAGGAGCAATTGGGCTTGTTCGACCTGATGACGCAGATCACAGCAAATTTCAACAAGATATTCATCGAGTCGCCGCACGGACATGACCTCTTCTATCAGATGGAGGTTCTGGACGAGAGGGTCATACTGGGTCAAGCACTGACCATGTTCCAAAAGGAGGCCTACCTGGACACAAGCAAGACAAGGAAGATCGCCTCCAGGTTCCATGCGCCGTCGGAGGACCTCAAATGGTATGACCGCTTGGCGAACTACGTGAGCGGAGGGACCAGGTACAATCTCATAGACGTGTCATTCTGCGACAAAGAGCTCGACCTTGGCCATATCGATGTCCTTCTCGAAGGGTGGTACTACTACGACGTCGTCATCGTCTACCTCAACAACATAGTGCACATCTATCAGGACCTGAAGGACGGGATAGCGAACCTTTCTCTGATATCCCTAAGAGAGGAGGATGTCTCCGGTCTCAAGACTCTGGATGGGTACAATCCGCGGCTGACGATGAATGACTATTCCAGCCACCTGCGGAGGCTTGCTGGGTACGCCTCAAGAGCTCTCGAGATAATGTCGAGCAAATATGACGATGATACCTTCTACTATCCCTTCATCACGGTAATGATGCCCGTCGTCATGATGGCCGACTGGATCGGAAAACAGGATTCTTTCATTGGACTCTACCTTGGGGAACTCTCCCCGATGCTGAAGAAAGTGACCGTAGAACTGGAGGAGAGGACTCCGCCAGAGGCAGAAGAGGCGGTCGCCTAGTTCGCAATGACCCACACCGTGTCCGAGGGGACCTCTATCCAGTATCCTCCGCCCGGAATCAGGGCCTCGTTCGATGCGTATTTTCTCAGATAGAACGGCGGGGCGTTGGGATCGTATCCCTCGATGGAGAGATATGGAACTCCCGCCAAAGCATCGCTCACCAATCTTGACAAGGGGGACGGGAAGCCCACGAGATTCCATCCAGTACTCAGCTGAATCATGAACTGCGGCCTCACAGATCCGGCGAGGGTCAGTATCGAATTCGAGGTGATGTTTACCCAGATCCCGGTGGAGTAGTCGACGGTCGTCAGCGTGGCCACGTGCCTGAACGGAGCGTAGGTCCTCCACCCTGGCCCCGCCAATGTCGGGTCGTACGCTCTGATGGAGCTGTAGGAGGCGGTGGTCATGTCCTTCCAGAACTCCGCATCCGTCTGATAGAACGGAACGGAGAGGAGGTTCTCGCCCGCCAGCAAGTTCAGAACGACCTTCCCGCCTTGGCTCCCGCTCACGGCGCAATTTCCCTTGGTGTCGTTCGCACAGACGAAGTAGTAATGGTCATCAGGGTCACCGTGCCCCGCACCGAGGTCGAGGAAGTAGCTCGTGCCGGGGGGAAGGCCCGCCAGGAACTCATAGCCCTGACCGCCCTTTTCATAGGGGGACCCTCTGTATACGGCGTAGTTCGCGACGTCCAGACCGTCATCTGGCGACAGGTTCCACGAGATGTTCAGGTCCTGAAGAGAAGAGCCCTCCAGGCTCGCGGTAACATTCGAGACCGGAAGTGGCGGAAATATGTCGATTTGGGTCACGTTGAGGACGATGCTCTGTGGCGGTCCCCAATTCCCCGCCGAGTCCATGCCTCTCACGTAGAGCGTGTGCAGACCCACCGGGACGCCGCTCACATCAATGATGTAGTCCACGTCCTCCATCACGGAGTCAAGGGACCCGTCGGATGCTCTCATGGGCGACCCTCTGCCCTCGCCTGGGTCGGAGTCCATGAAGTACTCGGCAGCGAGAACATCGCTCCAACCCGTGGTCTCATCCGAGATTGTCGCAGAGAGATTCGCAGTGAGATTTCCCTCAGTGGGACTCGGGCCCGCGTCGATGGCGGTGACGAGCGGTCCTGAGAAGTCGCCCGTCGTGGAGTATGCAATCGTCAGCCTCGGCGCGTACGGTGTGGCGAAGCTCGAGCCATCCTCGTAACCCGATCTCCAGGTGAATATGAGACCCTGCGTGATTGCCGGGGACCTGGGTCCATCGATCCTGAAGGATATTCTTCCGTTCGGCAGGTGAGACTCCAGGAGTGCGAACTGAGCGGGGTCGAACTCGAAGGTGTTCCACTGTCTCGCTTCGAGGTCCGGGTTCGTAAGCGTCGGAGGGACAGTCGCCTCCACCGAAGCGGCTTCGATGTCCGGGAACGCGTGATTCGTCCAGCCGGCATCGATAGCGGTGTTCAGCAGCCTCAGGTTCCACTGGCCGAGTACGTCAGTGTATATCCACCCGTTTCCATAGAACTCCACCGTCGCGCGTGTGATGGAGGCGCCTATGGGAATAATGTCGGTGGGGAACTGCGCGGCACCGAGGTAGTCGACGTCCATAGTCGGAGGACGCATGTTGCTGTGTCCCACAAGGATCCTGGAATCGGTGAAATGGTTGCCCGTCGGTTCCTCGTCCCTGACCCATCCCACGTATCCGTATCCCGGTATGTTGGTGTACCCGGGCATGGTCACGAAGGAGTACTTCAGCCCGCCGTTGTCATCCAGGAGGCGATTTCCCGCAACATCCGTGGAACCGACCTCGAAGTAGTATCTCGTGTCCGGAGTGAGTCCGTTGAGAACGATGCTGTGCTGCTTCGTGAAGGAACCGTCCGATTCCCCGCTTCCCAGCGCCAGGGTGAGGCCGTAGGACACCTCGCTGTCCGCCACCTCATCCGTGTCCCAGGTTATGACCGCCGAGGTCACGCCCGGGGTGGCAGCGACGTTCGTGATGGTTGGAGGCGCACCATCTGCGACCGCATGGGCCTGTCTCAGTCCTGGCGGTGATGCCTCATCGTAGGTCGCGGTGATCATGTCACGATCTGAAACCGTCAGCGAGCCGGGGATTCCAGGAAGAGGCGTTGCGGAAATGCTTCCCGCGAAAACGTTAGTGTCGGCTCCCGTCTCGACGAGCGACACGGGCTCGCCAGAGGGCTCGGACGTGCTGTTGACCACCACATCCACGAGGTCCTGGACCCCGGGGTTCACGTTGAGGTCCGTATCGTAGAGACTGATACCGATCTCGTCGCTCAGCATGTAAGAGGTCTTGTTGAGATGTATGACCCCGACGCCAGGAGTT
>JBHIBK010000051.1:0-9331 GCA_046759065.1 Thermoplasmata archaeon
TGGTTCGGGACTGTGGAATGACACTACCAGAAACGACTTCTACAGCTCTCCAACAATCGCTCACGTTGATAATGATGGTCTTCCCGACCTCATCGGTGGTGATTTCGACAATCATACGATTCTGGCCTATCATGGCATCGATGGAACTCCACTTTGGGAAACCATCATTCTGGACAATACTAGGGCGCAGATTTTCCTGGTCATGGCGGACATCGACGGAGATGGCGAAATCGAGGTTCTCGTTCTGGGAAAATACAGAAACCCGTTCTCCGTTAATGCGAAAACTGGAGACGTCGAGTGGACGTTCAATATCGAAATACCATTCGGACAACCGACGGTTTGGGACATCGACCAAGACGGCATCGCGGAGATATTACTGAGCGCAGGTGGAGGAAAACATACGTCTTGGAGCAAACACCTCGGCCCAGATTCTCGCCCAGAACTGTAGGGTATTGGAAGCACCAGTGTCAAATGAGTGAGGCCAAAGGAGAGCATCCAGGTATCACCGATGAATTCGTTTTGGGAATCGCGGAGAATTCCTCAGTCTTTGGTGGCACTAAATCAAGAGAGGACATCTGTGGCGTTCTCATATCCAACCCGAAATCAAACATGACTGGAAAGGCGCTCAAGCAGCTAGTGGCGCTCTGGCTCAACGTCGTCTCTGGACTCGTGGATAGCTCTGCGGGAATCCATCTGGGAACCTGACCTCTGCAACTACAGTGGGAGAGGCGATTGCTGAGATAGAAGACATAATCCTCCACAGCAGCGAGAAGTCTGAGCTGGAAAGGGCGAAAAACATAGCAGACGCTCTCAACAACGGCTTTGGAGGCTAGTATTCCCTCCACGTGTGTCCACACTTGGTGCATCGGTATATTCGGGTTTCAGGCTCATCAGCGGCTCGCGTCTGTCGCAATTTCCAGAATGCCTCATTGTTTCCGCATTCGGGACACTCAATACGGGTCTTTGGGAGCGTTGCGATTATCTCGTCCAAGACAAGCGTCTCCATCTTCTCCTTTCTCTTGGTCCTAACGACTTGACGATCGTCCTCCTCTCCGATCTTCCTGGAGTATCCGCACTTCGAATTGCTGCAAACGAGTTCTCCTTCCTTCGGATACATTAGCGATTGACATTCGGGACAAAAGAGAGACATCTCCGTTTCAAAGGGGGAATTTGAATAAAAAGCTTTTGTGGGGCACTAGCGGTAGTTCCTCAAAGCCCTTTCAGTGAGTTTTCGAGCAATTCTTTCCCGCTCCTTGCTTGAAGCGGCGCTCTTCTCCTTCTTGGGCTCCATTGTATTGGCCTTGGACGGTTTGCTGGGCTTCGAAGGTGAGGCTTTCCTGACACCATCAGCCCTCCTCCGAGCCATTGCGACAGGAACCTTCTTCATCGAACCATATGACTCTGGGTGAACGTCATACCATCCCCTCAAACCCGAGAGAGGTGCACTCACGAGCGTTTGACGAGGGGATGCTAACACTGTAGTGGGGATTCCTGCGCGCGCAAACTCTATCTCTTTCCTTCGCTGGGATGAAACAATCCCGCCGATGTATGCAAAGATGACCGTCACAAGGTAGCCATTCAGCCCTAGCTGAAGCGTCAGACTCAATGACTCCACGAAGGTCGCGATGTATATTGTGGCAAAGTCAACATAGGGGGCAAGGACCGGGACATGGGCAGACATCTCCGATGCGATGTAGGAAGGAAGACCCACTATCGACGATATCTCACTCGTGAGTATGCCATGATTCGCCATGGTGGTTATAGAGAGGAAAATAGCGATGGGAATACATGCTGCGATTGCGCCTCTCCAGGGTCCCCCTGCCCGCCTTCCCCCAACATACCCGGCAATCATCTGACCAAAGGTCGGCATCCACCAAAGAAGAAGGGACAGGCCGAACGTATATTGCACGGCGCTTGAGAAACTGTAGGGGGGGCGACCCCCGGACAAACGTCGGCGAGAAGGACCGGGTCGCTCGACTTTCAGAACTCCCGCGTCCATTAGCTTTCTGGTGGTTCTATCTACGGCTTTCACTCTTCTCTTATTCTTTCGACTCATTCCCATCCCCGACAAGGTTGGTCGGACTATTGTCCGACAATATGGATAATATGGTAGGACATATAAAAGTATTTCGGAGCGGCTCGAAGGCCTCTTTGCATGCTTTCGATCGTCCAAAACGTCATTGACACTCATGGAGAAAAACGGGGCCCGGGAGCCCCGCATAGTCCCGACTCCCGGATTTGAACCGGGGATCTGCTGATATCGGCAAGAACCGGAGAGTTCCGGGAACCAACTACAGTCAGCCGCTCTAGCCGGTCTAAGCTAAGTCGGGAATGCCGCAGGCCGGACTTGAACCGGCGACTTCAAGATCTTCAGTCTTGCACTCTCCCAACTGAGTTACTGCGGCAGCGAAGTTTCATATGATTTTGCAGATATTAAGCTTAGTGTTCAGTCTTGTAGGTTTTTCAGTCCTTGAGAATCATCCTTTGGAATGACCAGACGCAAACGATGGCGACACATATAAATACGTAATCCAACATTAGAACTAAGAGGAATCCGATTCTTCCAGGTGGTGTGATGGAGCCCTCACATAAGGCTTTTAGAATCAAGAGGAAACTCAGGTGGGACGATAGTGGAGTCGCATCAACAGTAGGTACCATTATGGCCTTGATGGTTGTGATGACATTCATGTCCATGATCGTGAATCAATATGTTCCAGTGTGGATGAAGGATGCCGAGACGGCTCATATGAACGAGGTCTACGGGCAGTTCGGCACTCTCAAGGGATCCATTGACATGCAGATCCTGGCCTGCGTGGTCATGCAGCAGAACAACGAACCATGCATGAAGAGTAGCATGTTCAGCCCAATTACGATTGGGATTGACGGTGTGCCTATCTTCTCCGCCCCATCCGTCGGACTTCTTTCGGCCAATGAGGAGA
Source organism: Thermoplasmata archaeon (assembly GCA_046759065.1). GTDB lineage: Archaea > Thermoplasmatota > Thermoplasmata > RBG-16-68-12 > JAGMCJ01 > JAGMCJ01. Next base: position 2,940 of record JBHIBK010000051.1, read on the forward strand.
GTGGTAAGTTCTCGGTCAATTTCAGCTACCAGCATGATGTCGGAGGTACGAACGAAACGTTCTATGTGAAGCAGAACAGTTCAGGAAACATAGTTCTCGAAGCCAAGAACAGGTATTTTGTTCCGCAAACGCTCGTCTATGAGGGTGGTGCTCTCATCAGATCCCAGCGGGATGGGGAACTGGTGAAAGGGGAGCCTTCCTTCATGGTCACGAAAACCGGCGACTACGTCGAGATGTGGATATACATGATCACCTTGTATGGGGATGGGTCCGTGGGTGGAGTGGGAACGCAGGGCGTTCATCACGACCTCATTTCAGCCCCACCCGAGGTGTACGTCGGCATCAATTCTGACGTGACTATCGTTCACTGGACCCAATACGACAAGGCGTGGTATGATTTCTTCAATGAGACGCTTTCCAGAACCTACGGGGTGACTGCGGAGGACTACGATAGCAACTCGCCACCCGAGTGGGATTGGTATGATACGGGAGTGCAGGAAAAGGCTACGAACCCGTATTTCATAGTCAAGAGGACGACTCTTGATGGCTACTCCATTGTCGAGGTCACCATAGAATCTGACGATGTGGACATAGGCCGATTGACGCTTGTATCATCCTACTTCGATGTCATCGTGGGAGAAACCAGCTCTAGAGTGTAGGTCTCTGTGAGAGGTATCTGGCATGTGGAAAACGAAAAAGCAGAGGAAAGTCATGGTGCCAAAAGGCGAGTCGACCGCCACAAAGTGGGAGGGTGGAAGAGGATCCCATCTTACTCCCATCTCCCCGGCTGAGGAGGACTGGATAGAAGAGCTGGAGATAGTGCCAATCAAGCCCCCATACAGCTATTCGAGAATAATCTATGACAACAAGGAGAGTGAGTACCTCTACGAATCATGGGAGCCGTATCTCACGGAAAGAGAGCAGAATCTTCTGGACCTGGTCAAGGACTCGCTCACCCGGACGCTGGAATACGAGACTGGTACGTTGGGAGAGAAGGACAAGGAGGAGTTCCTGAAGGACAGCATAGACAGCTTCTTCAGGAGCAGGGGAATGAACATCGATGAGAATTCGAGAAACAAGATTGTCTACTACATCACGAGAGACTTCGTTGGCTATGGTCCAATCGATGTTCTGATGTCTGATCCCTCAATCGAAGATATCTCCTGTGATGGCGTTGGCGTTCCACTCTTCATATTCCACAGGAAGTATGAATCCATAAAGACGAGGGACTCGTTCGAAGAGGAGGACTCGCTGAATTCCTTTGTGGTAGGACTGGGGCAAAGATGCGCAAAGCAGATTTCCGTCGCAAATCCAATTCTGGACGGAACCAGCTACGAGGGCCATCGTATTCAGGCAACCTATTCAAGAGAGGTGACAACACGCGGCTCTTCGTTCACGATCAGAAGATTCAAGGAAAAGCCATTCACTCCGACAGAGCTCATAACTTACAACACTGCATCACCGGAGATGGTCGCCTACATCTGGCTAGCCGTAGAGAATGGAAGGTCCATGATGATTTGTGGGGGAACCGCCACAGGCAAGACCGCCACCCTCAACGCTGTGGCAATTTTCATTAGACCAGGGGCAAAGATAGTATCCATCGAGGACACAAGAGAAATCAATCTTCCTCACGAGAACTGGATTCCGGGAACGACGAGGAGCGGCGTGGGTGAGAAGGGACCTGATGGAAAGGCTGCCGGCGAGATAGACATGTTTGACCTGGTTAGGGCAGCTCTCCGACAGCGGCCCAACTACATCATAGTCGGGGAGGTTCGAGGAAGGGAAACATACACGATGTTCCAAGCGATGGCAACCGGCCACCCGACAATGTCCACGATGCACGCAGACTCGGTCAAGTCTATGGTGAACAGGCTGGAGAACCCTCCAATCAATACTCCTAGGATCCTTCTCACGGCCCTCAATCTCGTCGTTGTCCAGAACTTCGCAAGAATCGGCTCGGAGGCGGAGCAGGTGAGAAGGGTTTTTCAGATCGTTGAGCTCGTGGGATTCGAGCCCGAGACGAATGAGCTGATCACGAACACCGTTTACGAGTGGGATCCCGCAACGGACTCCTTTCTCTACAAGGGCCATAGCTTCCTCTTTGATGAACTGCAAGAGATGAAGAACATGACCCACGAGGAGATGGACCAGGAGTTCCAGAGAAGGGTGGACATGGTCAACTACATGACCGAGAAGAATCTTGATGATTATAGAGACATTTCGAGGCTTGTGGTCTCATACTACCATTACCCTGAAGAGACTATTGAGAGGATCCGAAAGGAGATGGGTTGGGATCGTGAGGAAGCCAAACCTGAAGAAATAGCCGGCGGTGATTTGTTTGCCTCCCGAGAGGTCTGACGCATTTGAGAAGCTTGAAGCCAAGAAGGCCTACGTCAAAACAAAGAGATTCAGGCCCGAGGAAGTTGGATACAGGGGCCCGCACCAGATAAAGCTGGCAAAGGGCTCAAGACCCGAATACATCAAGCTGACGCATTATCAGGAAGTCTGCTGGCGCTTCCTCGGCGGTTTTGTTGAGTCGAGATTCACGCCCAAGCAGGAACTGGAGGACGACCTCATCCAGGCTCACATGAAGATCAGGCCTGAGGAATACCTGGCCTATGTCTGGATGAGCACATTTATCGTATTGATAGCAGGCGTGTCCGCAGGCGTGGTTCTTGCCCCTCTCCTGCTACTAGTGGGAGCATTGGACGTACTGGCGAGCGTGGTCGTGGCCCTTCTGCCCGCGCTCGTTCCGGCATTCCTCGCCTACTTCATGCTTATCGGTGCTCCATCAAGGGCCAAGAAGAAGAGGGCACGCTTGATCGACGCCAAGATCTCGGGAGCGATGAGCTTCATATCGGCAATGGCATCTGCCGATGTTCCCGTTGACGTAATATTCAAGGAACTCTCAAAGCAATCGGTTTATGGTGAAGTTGCTGAGGAGGCCGAGTGGATAACGAGAGACACCGAGCTACTGGGAATCGATATCTTGTCCGCCATACGTGCAGCGGCTGCGCGGTCCCCCTCCATAAAGTTTCAGGATTTCCTTCAGGGCGTCGTGACGACATCCACATCGGGAGGGCAACTTAAGCCCTATTTCCTTTTGAAGGCGGAGCAGTTCGAGAAGGAAGACAGACTGGAGATGAGGAAGAACATGGAGACTCTGGGAATGCTGGCGGAGAGCTTCGTTACGGTTGTCGTCGCATTTCCTCTATTCCTTGTCGTGATAATGGCGATAATGGCACTGATAAGCAAGGGTGCGTCAGGGTTCGTCGTGAACCTGCTCTACGTGGTTGTCGGTCTGATGATTCCGATTTCCCAGTTCGGTTTCATATTCGTGATTTGGAATATGGAGCAGGAGGGCTAGACATGGTGAGGGCAGACTTGGAGGAAGCCAGAATAAAGATGTACGAGAAGTACGACTTCACCAAGCCAATACTGATGGTCAGCGGAATCGTAGCGGGAATATTCATCCTGATTGCATTCCTGAATTTCATAGACTCCATCAACATACCATTGCATCCGAGGGAAGCAACTGCGCCCGTGAAGAGAGGGATAAACTTCATTGTCATTGCGATCCTGGTTCTGATAGGCCCATATGGATTCTATCTGCAAAAGAAACAGAAGGAGATAGCGGCAATCGAAACCAGACTTCCGGATTTTCTCAGAGACGTCGCGGAAGCGGGAAGGTTTGGAATGACGCTTGCCGAAGCCATCGTCGTTGCATCATCTGGCAGGTATGGTAAGCTCACAGCTGAGATTGAGAAGATGGCCTCCCAGATTCAGTGGGGTGTTCCTGCAACGGAGGCCCTCAGGCTCTTCGACGAACGCGTCAAGACTCCCATGATTGACAGGGTCGTGAGCATCATAGTGAAATCGAGTGACGCTGGTGGAGACGTTGCCGATGTTCTCACCATGGTCTCTCACGACGCAAAGGAGACCCAGCTCACGGAGCAGGAGAGAAAGATCGCGATGACCACATACATCGCCGTGATTTACATCTCGTTCTTCGTCTTCCTCGTGACCATTGCCATTCTCAATGCGACCTTCCTTCCCAAGATGCTCGAGGCAAGCCAGTCGCTTGGGGCCGTTGGAGGCGGCTCTTCCGGCGGGATAGAGAGCCCGCTCGCGCCCGATCTTCCTTCTGTGATATTCAATATCCAATTGGCCTTCTTCCTTGCGGCAATCATACATGCTGTGGGCGACGGCCTTCTCGCGGGTGTTCTTGACAATGGAAAGGTAGCCAATGGTCTTAGGCATAGCTTCCTAATGCTCCTGATAGGTTTCCTACTTCTGCTGTTCGTCTAGGTGATGAAATTGAGCGAAGCAATCGGTAAGGATGTCAAGGAAGAGCTGGAGGAGCTCAAGAAAAGGGAAATGGAGACAGCTGAGAGGCTCCAGCAGTTGGATGAGGAGAGGCACGCAACCGCTGAGGAACTGGAGATCATAGAGGAGGCCAGAAAAGAGAAGGTCTTCTCGGCGCTGGACGCTATAAAGAAGGGTTACTTCAGCAGACTCCTTGGAAAGCGCGGCATCAAGGTTCTCTCTCCGAAGGTGATTGGTGTGCAAGAGCAAACTCTTGGCAGGGTTACCACAATCCCGAAGATATCGGAGAAAGATATCACCGAGATTGAAATTCAACCAATGATAGAGGGATACTCCTATGTCCGCATAAACTACGACACTCGTGCCAATGAGTACAAGTACGAGGTCATAGAGCCAAAGCTCCTGGAGGAGGAGGAGGACATACTTGAGGTCCTCAAGGAGATCCTCGTGGAGTCGCTGGAGATGATTGAAGAGGACGATGTCAGGGCCAAGGAGACGTATCTAAGAAGGCTTGTTGACGGTCTCCTTAGGGAACTCGGTGTGAGCCTTCATCCGATATCAAGGGAGAGGATAATGTACTACATCCTCAGGGATTTCATCAGATACGGACCTATCGACGTCGTGATGATTGATGTGAACGTCGAGGATGTATCTTGTGACGGCGTGGAGATCCCGTTCTACATCTATCACAGGAAATACGGGTCGATACCCTCCAACTTGAGGTTTGACAAGGAGCCAGAGCTCGATTCTTTTGTCGTCTGGTTGGCACAGAGGTGCGGAAAGCACATATCCGTTGCCCAGCCCATGCTCGATGCCACAGTTCCAGATGGGTCCAGGCTCCAGGCGACGCTTGGCAAGCACGTGACAAAGAAAGGATCGAGCTTCACAATCAGGAGATTCAGGGAGAACCCATTCACTCCTCTCGACCTGCTGAGATTCAAGACGCTCAGCGAGGAGATGATGGCATATCTATGGCTGGCAATCGAGAATGGTCAGTCCATGCTCATATGCGGGGGAACCGCGAGCGGGAAGACAACAACGCTCAATGCCATACTCCTCTTCATTCCGCCACAGATGAAGATAGTCAGCATTGAGGACACGAGGGAGCTCAACCTTCCGCATGAGAACTGGGTTCCAACGGTGACTCGTGCTGGGTTCGGGTCAAGGAGCGCGCTCACGGGCAAGGCGATGGGAGAGATCGACATGTTCGACCTTCTGACTTCTGCCCTCCGCCAGCGTCCCCAGTATCTAATGGTGGGAGAGGTCAGAGGAACAGAGGCCTACGTCGTTTTCCAGGCGATGGCGACGGGAAAGAGCGCGTATACGACCTTCCATGCGGAAGACGTTCAGGCGATGGTGCACAGGATGGAGAACGACCCGATAAACCTCCCGCGCGCCCTTGTGGCTGCACTGGACATCGTCCTCATGCAGGCGCAGGTCAAGGTGGGGACGGACATGACCCGAAGGGTCAAGTCGCTCACGGAGTTCATCGGTGTTGACCCGGAGTCCGACGAGCTCATTACGAACACAGCCTATTCGTGGAACCCGGCCGATGACACCTTCAACTACAGCGGACACAGCTACGTCTACGAGAAGATCTCCATTGCGAGGAACTGGTCGCAGAAGAGAATGGAGCAGGAGGTCAGGCGGAGAATCGAGATCTTCAAATACATGAAGAAGATAGGCCTCCAGAGACACACGGAAGTGGCGAAGATAGTCTCTTCGTACTATAAGGACTCGGACGCCGTCTACAAGAAGGCAAGAGAGGTTCTCTCAAGAAGCTAGTCTTCTCCTGTCTTTTCCTCTTCGGCAACGGGCCTCTTTATGACCTTCTTCTGTACAACAGGTCTCTCGACAGGCTTCTTCACGACCTTCTTGGGAACGGGCCTCTCCAACTCCTCCAGCCTCCCCTCCGGGACTGGCTTCCTCTCCACCGGAGGTTTCTCAACTGCCGGAGGTGCCTTTGCCGCAGGTATTACTGGCGGCTTCTTCTCGGGTGGCTCCTCCGCTGGCCGCGCTTCCTCGATGTCCTCGAAGAGGGTTCCGCACTTGTGGCAGACCTTGGC
>JBHIBK010000052.1:0-9238 GCA_046759065.1 Thermoplasmata archaeon
GGTCGCGGCATTTATCGCTCCCTGTATCGTCGTGTAGTTCCCAGGACCCATCCCGCCCACGTAAAGCGTGGCAGCCCTCGCTGTCTCTGGAAGGATCGCGGTTGTAGTGAACATAGACATGAAGACCAAAAATACGACCAGGATGGACCTCTTCATTTTCCTCCCCAACCTGTGTTGATAAGCCAAGTTCGGGCTTATAATTGTTGCGTTTGGAAGCTGGGATTGTACCGTCGAAAAGATTTCATATGGGATGCAAAAGAATCAAGAACCGCCTGCTCAATACCTGAATGGACCGGAGGTCACAATCTCAAGTATGTGAGGGGATCTTTCATGACTGAAGAAGTCGAGATATTGGTAAACCCCAAGATCACTCCCGACCAGCTCTTCTCATTCTACGAGAGGAACGATGTCTGCGAGAAGGGTCTGGGCAAGGAGGTCGCCTCGAGGGTGCTGAAACACAGCAGTCTCATAGTCGCTGCATTCGAGAAGGACAAGCTGATCGGCATCGCACGAGCCATGTTCGACGGTTGTTCTGCGAACCTCTCTGAGTTCTCATTGGAACTGAAATACCAGGGTGAGGGTCTCAAGTATGACAACGGCTCGCTGCTCGAGAAAGACTCTCATGGAATCGGGAAGAGAATGGGCAAGGTTCTCATCGAGGAGCTATTGGGGATGGGAGCGACATTCATCGACTACTACTTGGTTGAGGATTGCGAGGAGGACTTCTTCCAATCGATCGGCTTTGAGCACAACACAGGTCACCTTGTCTATTACATCGATAGACGCCCCTACGTTCTCAGGAAGTAGTCTGTCCCCAGGCAGTGGCAATTCTATGCCCTCAGTTGGGAAACGATATTAGGAGCCGCTGGTTACTCTGATGAATCCGGAGAGGATGATTCATGGACAGAGACGAGCTCAGAAGGAAGATCGCTCATGCATGGGACGGACTCACCGCCCATTATCAGAAGAATACTGAGATCTCGACTCGCGACATACACTACGGTTGGCTCGCCCACGGGGAGAGGCGACTGGGGTTGATCGGAAACGTGAAGGGGATCAGGGCCCTTGAGATAGGATGCGGGGGCGGACAGAACACGATCGCCTTGGCACGCTGGGGAGCAGAGGCCTACGGAGTGGACCCCTCCAGGAAACAGATCGAGCACGCCCGCCGTCTTGCTCAGGAGTGCGAAGTCGATGCTGCGTTCCATGTGACACCTGCGGAAGACCTCTCTCAATTCCAGGATAGTTTCTTTGACTTGGTTCTCTCTTCATACGCGTTCGGCTACGTTTCCGAGCTTGCGAAAGCTTATGCTGAGGCCTATCGAGTTCTGAAGGCGGGCGGGACGTTCGTCATGTGCACTGGTCACCCGTACTTCTCCGCGACCATCTCGGCTCTCATCCAAGACCCGGATCATCCTGGCGTCAGGAACTATCTTGCTTGGCCGGAGGTAGATGCGTTCGACTGGGGGCCTGTCAAGATGCTGGATGTGTTTCGGACAATCTCCCAACTCATCAACTGCCTCCTGGAGGCTGGCTTTGTCCTTGAAAAGGTCCTCGAACAGGGAGTGGAGGATGTGAAGAACATGTCAGAGGAGGAGAAGGCAGAGATTCCGTATCTGTGTCACTACGATGAGCGAGAGTATCCAATCGCTCGGAAGATACCGTGCACGATTATCTTGAAGGCACGAAAGCCTGTGGGGGAGTGATTGCGATGACTGCCAGAGGGATTCTATGAGCGAGCTACGGGGTCGGTCCCCGCCAAGGGCTTCGGTCGACCTCATGGAGCTCTACAGGAGCCTGGCCTGGTGCTATGACTTCATAACGACCGGATATGAACACAAGAAGGAAGCCGACTTCGTCATGACAGTGGTCGAAGCACACAAGAGGTCGGAGGGGAACAGCCTACTGGACGCTGGTTGCGGTCACGGCTGGCACGACTACTTCCTGAAGAAGGACTTCGAGATAGCGGGGGTCGACTTGAACGAACCGATTCTCGAAATCGCCAGGAAAAGGAACCCCGAGGTTGAGTATGTCCTTGGGGATATGAGGGACTTCGATCTGAATGAAGAGTTCGACGTTGTCCTCTCCTTTGATGCTCTGGAGCACCTCCTCACCTATGAGGACTTGGAGGCTGCCCTGGCGTGTCTTCTAAGACATCTGAATGAGGACGGAGTTCTGATATTCCATCTCGACCGACTGAGAGAGAACTTCCAGCAGTTCAGGATAGCAGGTTCGGGTCAGTACACCAAAGCGGATACTCAGGTGGCATTCCTCGACCTAGAATATGACAAGAATCCGGAAGACACAGTGGCGGAGGGGTGCCTCGTCTTTCTGATAAGAGAGAAGGGAAAAGACCTTGATGTGAGGCTGCTGGAGGGAGAGTCAGGGCTCTTTGAGTTGGCTGAGATGCAGAGAATCCTGGATGATATGGGTCTCAAGACTTTCTTGTACAGTGGAGATTTCTCGGGCAGGGAGTACTCGCAAGGGAGTCCTTTCCCAGTGTTCGTGTGCCTGCGATAGGTTCACAAGCTATCCGATTCCTGGCCTAGTCGCCCATGCCCGCCTTCCTCGCCAACAAGTACAAGTGCTCCTCATGCTGCCCGTGGAATTCCTCGCCCTCGATCGAGGACTGGATGATGGCAAATCCGGCCTTCTCCACCATTCTCTTGTATGTCTCTGAGTCATAGTGAGACCAATACATCCTGACTCCAAAGAAGCGGTCCTCGGAAGAGCTGACCCAGTCTGTCGATCCCAAGGTCAAGAGTACCAGACCGCCCTCCTTCAGCATCTTGTGCATTCGCTTGAACAGGTCCGCGTGCTCTTCTCTAGGAACATGGATGACGGCCACAGACGAGATGATTGCGTCAAATGCTCCATCCGGGAAGGAAATCTCGGTCATATCGCCTACGAAGAAGTTGGCTTCTGGCACTTGTTCTCTCGCGAGTTGGATTTGTCTCCTTGAGATATCGACTCCGGTCACATCATAATGCTCGACCAGAAGCTTTGTGATCGGCACGCCTGAACCACAGCCCAGGTCCAAAACTCTGGAACCGTCCGGAAGGCGCTCAAAGAGAAGACTGAGGTACTTCTTGTCCCTGCGACCCATCCTCCTTCTTGCTCTGGTGTACTCCTCAGCTATCCTGTCGTAGCCCTCCTCGACAATTCGCTTCTCACGACTCATTTCCGCATTGCCTCCACAATGTAGTAGTGCCATGTGATCGGAATGCCAGTCTTGGTACCGTATCTTTGTTTTAGGTCATCAATCCTTTTCCTGTCCCTGTTTCTGTCGAAATCCTGCACGAGAGGCACCATTTCAATGAGGTCCATCAGTTCGCTGGTACTCTCATAGATCTCAATATCCGTGTGGTCCTCCACACGCTCAACCGAAAAACCGGCATCCAGGATTTCATCGCACACCTCCATCTTCCAATCAGTTGGATGCCTCGGGAAGAAGAAATTCTCCTCCTCAATCCTGTCTGGAAAGAACTCTGCAATTTCTTTGTTGGCTTCTGGTCCCAGACCATACTCAAAGAAGCATCCGCCATTTCGCAGGACTCGAAAGGCTTCTAGGGGGGAATACTCCGCCAGTCTTGTAATCACTATGTCGAAAGTCTCATTCCTGAACGGGAGACGAAGTCCGTCGCCCCGAACCAAGATGACATTCTGTGAGTTCGCACTCCTTTCTGCGGCGACTCTGAGCATCGCCTGTGAGGTGTCGAGCCCTATGAGGCTAGGGTCCCTGCAATGCTCGGTGAGTTTGGCGACTATGTGAGCTGTTCCGCATCCGATATCACAGAGCTTCGACCCTGGCTTGAGGTGTGGAAGGATTCTTGAGATGTATCTCCCAATGTGGATTCCTATTCCCCTCTCAATCAGTCTGTCCCGAAGGATTGCCTGCCTTTCTGTATCACCTTTCGTGCTCATGAATTCACTCCGCTTCTTGGGCGAACAAGACTGGACTCACATTGGCTGGAAACCGCCAAAAGCTACATAAAGAAATCGCAAGGAACTGTCGTTGTTCATGGGGGAGTACGACAATTCAACTGTGTGGAGCTTTCTTCCCCGAAACGATTTCATATAGGCGGGTGGATTACAGAACCGAGGGACAAGGGGTCTTCATGGAATCGCAGGCTAGGCTATCCGCCGTAGGGGAGGCACGTCGGTGGCTGACCTTCACGGTCTTGGGGTTCCTCGGGCTCGTTCTGGGCATGTTCGTTCCCTTTGCCGCAGGGATCGGAGTGTTGCTACTGTCGGCGGGAGCGTTGCTCTGGTTCACCGCTCTCTTCGGACGGAAGGACACCGCATGGTCTTCTGAGGTCAACTACTACGGAGTTACTTGTCGTCTTCGGGGCTATGGCGGTCCTGGGATTTGGGCTGGGCATCTGGATTCAGATCCTTTCGTGAACTACATTCTAGGGTCCATCATCCTGACGTGACCGTACGCCTCGAAGTCGGTCCCGTCCTCCCACTTCCCGCTTATCCTGACGTCGACCGATTCGCCTGCTTCCCTCTCATCAGGTGATGCATCACTTGGGCTTCTTCTTGGCCTTGATTAATGAGATGACGTCTGCCAGGTCGTCCTCAGTCAGTGCTCTCTTGTAGATCCATTTGCCGTCATGGTACTGGCGGGCCTCGTTGAAGATCCTCTGGGTCTCCGGATTGAAGGTGTCAATCTTGCCCTCGACTTCCTCGACGTCCTTCTTCCCGAGGGTAACCAGAACCGTGAATGCCCCGGTTTCAGGATACAGTACGCACAGTGTCTTCTTCTTTCTCCGATATCTGTAGCACCAGCCGTACTTGCGCCCGTAGTATACTAGTTCGGGCTCGAAGTCATAGTTCTCCCTGAGAAAATCCCTCAACTTGCCCCACAGTTCTGCGGAATTCTTGCCGATGACATCGAGCACTGTCTTCTCATCGGGAATGGCATCCTCGTCCACGAGTCTCTCGTATCGGTCCTCTTCGGACATGTTGCTCACCCGCCGAATGCGTCCTGGTGTCCTTCACAGGGTCCCAGCGAATATCCGCTCGCCCCAAGGTCGGGTTCCTAGATAGGCTTTTTGGGTGTTCTCTCCGCTCATTGTCTTCCTGGATCGATCACCCTGATGTGGTCGTACGCCTCGAAGTCACTCCCGTCCTCCCACTTGCATGTAATCTTGACCTGCACGGACCCCTTCAGGTAGCAGGACCTCAGGAGGTGCTTTTACACGGCGAGACCCGCTCCCGAATCCCACTCGCTTCGGACCGGCTACGGCCGCCGCTTCCGGAGTTCCGCCACGATCCTCTTGTCGTAGGCCAGGACATCGGCTCCGAGCGCCACACAGGTCTGGACCACAAAGGCGTCGGCGAGGCTCATCCCCTTCGCCCTGTCGTGGACCTCCTTGACCGCGCTCAACTCGACCTTCTCCGCGATGCTCACGTGGGGGAGCTGGAGGAGGGAGTCCAGTGCCTTCCTCCCCGCGCTTGGGCCGAATCGATAGGCGAGAAGACCGATGGTCTCCACGAGGATCTCGGAAGGAATGGCGACGGGGTCAGGAGCGCTCATGTCCTCCAACGCCCTCTTGTGAAATCGATCCTCCTCGGAGAAGAGCGCGTACAGGGCGCTGGTGTCGGCGACCCGCATCACTTCTTCTCCCTAATAGCCTTCTGGCGGGCCTCCCCCAGGAGCTCGTCGTGTCGCAGGGAGTCGTCCGGCATCCCGCCCTTGAATGTCGGGAGTTCAGACAGGTCAACGGAGCTGCCTCTCCTCTCGAGCCTTACGAGGGTCTCTTCCCCCGGGCGGAGGCCCAGCCTCTTCACGTCGGCCTTCTGGATGCGAAGCCCGTAGGAGTTCCCCCATTTCAGGATCCGGGCCTTGATTATCGTGTCCTTTGCCATGTATAACCATATCGTTATACTAGTATAAATCCCTTGCTGAAACGACCAATCCGCATCCGGGGATCTGAGAATGCCCTACTCGTTCTGCATGCGCACGCACTCCTCGAGGCTGATGAGCTCCCTGCTCACCGCGGCGAGCGTCTCGGCGGACATGTCTCCATCAACCAGCTCCCGCCCCGCCCGCCTCGCGGCGTCGAGCACGTCCTGCGCGTCGCCCTGTCTGAGAAGATGCCTCAGCACCCACCCGTGCGGGCGGAGGAGGGCGCCGGCGAAGTCCCTGCCTAGGTTCTCGCACGCCGCGCGCACGTGCACGAGCAGCGGCTCGAAGTTGTCCAGCTCGTGGAAGCCGCAGCTGGAGACGAGGACGAGCCTGCCCTGCTTCACGTTCTCCCTGAGCGCGTGGCGGCAGTGCCCCCCGCGCCCCTCGGGCTTCCGTTGATCGCGAGGACTTTCATGCGCACGAGATGGGCGGGAAGGGTTTGAAAGTTCTCCCGTTCGCGTGGCGAGGTGGAGGAGCGCTGAACGGTTTCCCGCCAAGAATATTGTCTGGGACGGTCTGTACGCATTCAGTCCGGCAGGGGCGGAGGCCCCGCCGCCCGCAATGCGAAACGCCAGTCACATTTCAATCCCTAGGGGATGTCATGGAGAAGGAGGGAAGTCCGGTGATCGCAATGAATCGAGAGAACCCTCGAGCACGTTCTCAGGACCTCCTAGATACGTCCAAGAAGACCCTCGTCTTCATGGAAGGACGAATATCTGTGATAAGGTCTGGGGTTTCTGCAAGAAGTTATGGCACTGAATCCAATCACTCCGAGGGCGCTTCTAGATATGCCTCCTGAGCTTTCGGATCGAAAAACAATGCGAGCCCGTGAGCCTCCAGGAAATCAACCCCGACTATGGTTGGTATGTCCTGAGCCTTCCTCATGATTCTGTCATCAATCCGTGTTGGCACAAATGCACGCATATCATCCACTTCATACGAGAGCGTTTTTCCTTCTTCAGTCCGAAGTCTGATTATCGCTTCTTTCATAACTGGTGCGAAGAACTTCATGCCTGCGAGCTCGATTGTTTCACCTTTCGCCAGTTTCATTCTCATGCGCGACTTGAGAAGGTCTCTTGGTGACATTCCAGTATACGGACTTCCTGTATCGAGAAGAGCCGTCGTACCAGTACGGATGGGAGGACTCTTGGAACTCACAGATATCGTCACAAAAGGCATCTTGGCATCTTTGAATTGCCTTCTAACTTGACATGGAATCCTAGGCATACCTACCCGACTCAAAGAATAAAAGACACATCTCGTGGTGGTATGCTCTCAATGAGAGTCTGCGTGAGGTCTTCACCTTTTTCCTCAAGCTTCTTGACTAGAAGCACCACATTGTCGTTTGATGCAATCACGCGCTTTCTTCTGACTGCAAATACCTTGCCCTCGAATTCTTTTCTTAGTGCGTCGAAGTTGTCTTGGATCCAGCGGCCATCTTCCTCAAGATGCTCGAAGTTCAAGTCCTTTTTCGCCTCCATTGTTTCCATCTCCCCTGCGTGCCAGTTGTTCTTTGACGTATGATAAATCCAGTTACGGTATATTAACTTTTTTGGTCTGAATGGCACATCCTGAACATCTCATGGTCAGACAACTCATCGGAGAGACACTTGAATCCAATTCTTTGCATCGTACCTTGTTGCATGGAGCGACAACTCTCGACGGAAAGGGTTGGGTAGACGTGTGAAATTCAACCACGAGAAATGTCACCTCCGGCCTTCGAAACCTTTCTCCAAACTTGCACGTATGCCATCATAGTGCCCAAGAAAAGAAGGAGAAGCGCGGCTAGGAATAACACATCCATGGTACTAATGGTCAGTATCACCACCAATGACCACAATGGTCCGAAAAGAGCGAGGAGTGCGTGCTTGACGTATTTCGCCTCGCTACGAATCTCGGCAAGGCCATAGAAAACACACAAGCCTAGCCAGGACAAAGTCATGACAAATATCGAGGCCGTGAAGGCCACATGAGAGAAGCCAACGAAGACGTGTATGAGGATCGGAACCATTGAAGCCGCTATCGCTCCAGAGATAAAGTAAATGTATCCTCTGGCTTTGCTTCCTTCCCCAGCAATGATCTGATCCAAGGGGAACCTCTTTCCATCGATCACTCTTCCGACACGCCCAAAGTCGCTGCACCAATCTTCGTAGCTTTTCCTCAGCGCTTCACCGATTCTGCCGTCCACGAGCAGAAGGAGTCTGCCTCTGTCGGTCTTGAATAGGATTGACTCTCCTATCTTGTTCAGGAAGAAGTACTCATATCTCCGCACTTCAACCGGTGCTCGGACTTCCTTCCAGACGATCCTTTTGGTCCTCTGCTCGCTGTAGAAGAGCAAGGCTCCGTCATCCAGGACTTTCACAAAGGCGGGAATCCAGAATCGAGCAAGGAGATCGACGCCAACGACTAGAATGATCGGAATCAAAACCGCAAAGAAAAAGAACATCATCGCCACTGCGGTCACTCCATCAAGAAACGCCCATGTGCCAAGCGTGATGAAAATCACAATCAGGACTGCCATGACCCAACTCGTTCTTTTGTATTCTGTATCGGAGTAAGCGTTTCTAAGCCAGGGGGATCTTTCCCGGGACAACTATTCTCCCTCCAGATGGCGCCGACAGGACCTGTCAGAGCATCTTGCCCGACTCAATGCGATTCCTCATTATCTATCTTTGCCCGTTCGTCACAAACCCGCCAGAATGCTTCGTGCGCCTGCACGGCGAGCTGAATGCGGTCCGTGTGGATAGGGTTCATCTCGCGCGGTCCCCTCGTGCGAGCTCTCGAACCTCTTCCACTCCCGCCCCGCCCGCCTCGCGGCGTCGAGCACGTCCTGCGCGTCGCCCTGTCTGAGAAGATGCCTCAGCACCCACCCGTGCGGGCGGAGGAGGGCGCCGGCGAAGTCCCTGCCTAGGTTCTCGCACGCCGCGCGCACGTGCACGAGCAGCGGGTCGAAGTTGTCCAGCTCGTGGAAGCCGCAGCTTGAGACGAGGATCAGTTTCCCCGCTCGAACGCCCTCGCGCAGCGGGTGGCGGCAGTGCCCGTCGCGTAGCACGAACTTGAGTGTCGAGCAGCGGTATCGTCCTGTCGAACAGGTTCTTCAGCGGCCCGCTCATGCCGTCCACGTAGAGGGGGGTCGCCCCTCGGTCTCCTTCACGTAGATCTCCGGCGTCTCCTCGAGCAGCATCACGCCCTTCGCGTACGCCGACGCATCCATGAACTTCTCCTGCTGCGTTATCTGCTTCTCGGAGAATTCCCGATCCACCGCGAACTTGGGGACGTTCGCCAGATAGGGTATTCCCTTTCATTCTCTTGCGACCACTTGGT
>JBHIBK010000053.1:0-9211 GCA_046759065.1 Thermoplasmata archaeon
CTCTGCATTCCTCTTCATTCGCCTTCAGAGGCTCCTTAAGGATCCTAGTCGATCCTCGTCTCCCTGAAGACGGAGCCCTCAGCTTTCATGGTCTTCGAAGGACCCCCAGCTATCGTTCTTCTCTTGAGAAGCCTCTAAGCAGAGTCGTCTTAATGAATCGTCTTAATGAATCTTCAGCGTCCATGAGAATCAGAGCCTTCAGCTTTCGTACTTTGAGTCTTAAGACGCCGAGTACGTGATCATTTCTGGAAGAAGTCTCTGGTTAGAGCCTTCAGAATACCTTCAGAGGCACGGGGCAGGCGTCTTCGACTCTGAAGTCCTAACTCGAGGCTCAGATCATTGAGCGACGAGATTCCCGTGATGTGACGAATTCCAGAGAATCATGACTCTGGTGCATCTCCCGAGGTCGATAGCTCACGGTGATGTCAAGAAGACCGATGCTTTTCGAGGAGTTACATCGAAAACTAGCCAATGAACAGGTTTTATGTGGTCCGACGTTTAGATGCGTCACAGATAGCTGACGGTGGTGTGGCAGGCATTGGCCCTCATCCGACTGGGTAAAAGCCGCGAGTCCACAATGTTCACCGCGGAGCAATACAAGGTGGCCATCCGGGATTACATGGAGGCAGACGGGTACGCCCAGACGACGGACTCCTTCTATGAGGGCGACCTTCCAGACATGGTCTTCGTCCCGCTCCGCGATCATACCACCCTGCAAGAGGTCTGGGTAGAGGCCAAGGCCAGACCTGTAAGCCTCTCAGATCCAGACTTTCGGAAGGAGATGGCGAGCTACTTGGAGCGTTGGCTCCGGCTCAGGCGCGAAGCTAGATTCCAGATGCGGGTGTTCCTGACAAAGATGCGAGCACCCAGCCGCTGGGAGGACCTCTTTGGCAGAGGGATGTCTGAAGCGGCCGTTTCAGAATGGCTCACTCTGGAGGATGAGAACTCTGAGCACGACAGCGACAACGACCTCCCAGGCCGGGACGTGGAGGACGTGCTTTCCTTCTTCACCGAGGCCCAGGTCATCGAGGGGACCGCGGACGACCTCCGGCGTGTCGCGGAGGAAAAGAGGCGCGTGGGGCTCAGCGCAATGGAGATTCGGAGACATGCTCAAGAGCTATGGCGGGAGATGAGGAAGAGAGCCCGACCGGTTCCCCGCCGTTCGAAGCTCCTGTCTAACCTCCTTGAGTTCATCCCCCCACCCACCTACGTTGCCCTACGCGTTGATGACCTAAGCTTGCCTGAGATGTTCAAGAGACTGGACAGTGTCCAGCATCCGCCCTTTCAGGTACTCTCAAGGGGCAGGATACTTAGCCTACGGGTGGACGGAGTTGGCCAAGTCTTCTCCCCTCTTGGCGTCAGCGATGAGGAAATCATCGATCTCAACACTCTAGAGGAGCAGAACCCCAGGAGGCTTGTAGCGCTGTTCAATCGTGCAATAGACAAGGTTCTTGCTTCCTTTGGAGCACGACGCCACGGATATCGATACTACTTCATCGCATCTAGGGAAGCGAAAGCTGGGATGAGAAGGGAAATTCCGACCCCTTCCGGGAGGCGTCTGACAGTCGCCCGTCCTATGACGAGAGAGGAGCCGGAGGGAACCGCGGGTCCGCCGGAAGATGGTGCCGCACTGGTGTCCTGGGCGCCGCGCTCGCAGCGGCTACACTGGCGGCCACTGGTGGGAGAGGATAGTCCTGGTGGGGAAAGAGCCGGGACGCTCTTGGGAGCACCCGGATGCGATTGATATCACATCGGAGAGAGAGGCATCGGTGGCTTGGGAGTGGTTCCGGCTCTGGGGGGATGGGCCAGCCGTGACGGGGCCACACACTGGTCCGCGCGGAGGCAGGTACTGGCTTGTTCTCGGCGAGAGGCGCTACCAGAAGACGCGACCACGGGACCCCACGCGGGACGTCCCCTACGAACAGTGCAAGACCTGCCTTATGATAACGGCCCTGACTGAAGAGCGGGAGGGCTAGTCCTCCCTCCTCTTCTTATGATTCCTGATAGGCGAAGATAGGCTACTTCCACTCCTCGACGGCAATGGTCCAGGAGGCCACTTCTATCGTGTCGAAAACCACCAAGTAAAAACTCCCGCCTTCTCGCACGGTGTTCTCCCCCGTCAGTCCGGCGTAACCGCGGCTGGGTCCTATGATGACATGTCTGAGAGAGCCCAACGTCGCGTTCGTCGAGACCAGTCTGAATTGGAGGAAGGTTTCGCAGATGTCCTCCGGGACAAAGAAACAGTCCGCTTTCGTGACGTTCCACGTCATGCGGAACTTCGACCCGGTGATATTGAAGGAGTCCGTTGTCAAGGCCTCCTCCAGGTCGGAGCCGGAGAAAGTCACCACATGCTTCCAGGCCGGGCCGGGAGGCTCCACAGGTGGCTCTCCTCCTGGGGCGGTTGGCTGGTTCAGGTTGAGGGAGGCCCCGACAGCTACAATAGTGATGAAGGCCAGGAGGATGCCAAGACCCAGCGCCCACCTGCCTCGCTTCCTCGGAGGTGGAGTCGCCACGGGCCACCTGGGCTCACGCCCACCAACCGCTTGACTCACCTCTTCCCCCCCCGGGAACTTAATGCGCCGTTTCATAAATAATGAGAATCCCTATTAGTCGTCCTGCTGTTGAGGCCCGCATGCAGTTCATCCTGCGAAACATACAACCGCAACCAGGAAGGCTTGCTCCCGCTCTGCGGCTGAACATCGCTATCCGCAACAACACACGGGAGCCGTTGGTTATCCTGGGCCTCACAGGAGAAGTCTCCGTTGTAGGAGACACCAACGAATTCCTGGGCCAGCTCGTCTTTAGCCCACCTCTCCATCCAATGCGCTCTACGGGGGATGAGAGACAGGCGGCGGGCCTTCTTGCGATTCACCCCGATGTCTTCGAGCGAATCGAGGAGCTCCGAGGAGGCGAGGACCTGATGCTGAGAGTCGACCTCGAATACGCCTACTCGCAAGGGGACAACACTGCCCTCGACCGTATGTCGATGGGGCAGTCTCAGCTTGCGAACTCGGAAGGGTCTACCGCTCTACGGATTGCACAGTCAGACTGGACCCGTCATGCAACAGCCTTGGGTTACGGCAACTATCAACTGTTGGAAATTCGTGCTCCGACCCCCGAAACCCACCCCGTCATGGAAAGGCCCCTGTACTACCTCTCCAGGGCGCGGGAGGCCTTCATGAATGGTGAATACGAGGACACGCTCGTGGACACTCGGAAGGCGCTGGAGACCGTGCTCGGCGACATGCAGAGCGGAGCCATTGACGCGACGGGGATTACGGGCAGCGAATCCCTCGCCAAGAAGCTGGACGGGCTGCTCAAGAAGGGAAAGGACTTTTCCAGTATCGGTGCCCACGCAGGACGGCCGCTCTCTCGAAGCGAGGCTCAGCTCGCCTTTCATCTGACACTCACTCTGCTCACCTATGTGTCCTACCGCATTGCCAGAAGTGAGTCTTCGTTTAGCTGAGACTTCACTGGGACGACGAGAGGGAGGTGCGTAAATGCAACCGGACACCGCTTTCTGGGTCCTGTCATCCATCGCCCAGTCCTCAGCAGCATTGGCGGGCCTTACAGCTCTCCTCCTGGTCTTCGTCCTCACGCAGGGAAGCAAAGAACGGGAACCCGAGGAAGACCTGACATTCTACGAACTCCTGGGCAGGTTTCCCCCCCGGCTCCTAGCCATGGGGACGGGTCTGTACCTCCTCGCAGTGGTCGTTCCTCTTGGGACAATGGGAAACGTCGTACCCGGGGATGCACCCGTTTCCTTAGGGGTTGAGGTAGCGGCATTCCTCTCCATCGTCCTAATCGGCGCCGGGAGTCTCGCGTTGGTCTGGTCCGTTCTAAGTCTTCGCGGATGGTTCGAGACTCCTCAGGATAGAGAAATGAGAAGGCAATGGCGGAAGCTGCGGAAGGGCAAGAAGGGTTAGCTCGCTCCGGACGGCGCCCCGGCATTCCTTTCGTCAGTCTGGAATATCGAATCGCTCGGAGAAGAAAGCCCAACGGCGCCTCTGCCACCGCGCCAACGACCTGAAACCCCAGAGTAAGAGGCCGATGCCAAGGAACCATAACACTGCGGCTGGGAGAAGTGAGGCGGTCGCGGTGAGGGGTGAGCCGAAGAAGGCGTACGCGGCGCCCCCGGCACCTAGGAGTCCGGTTCCGAGCCAGGTCATCCGGTCCCCTACGACATCCCGGGGCCAAGTGTTGACAATGACGGCCTTGAGGTCCGCATCGGCCTTGTCGACCTCCAGAACATCGCCGAGATTGGCGAGGTCCGATTGTGCCAGCATCATCTCCTGTCGAAGGCTCTGAATGGGCTGCATGGTACTCTGGCACCTTTCGGCCACGTTTTCGGCCATTTCCTTGATGAACTCCTCGGGTCCGATGGGGCCGACTTCCTGTTCCCCGATGACGATGATTCCCTCTCCCTCCGTGAAGACGTCCGGATTCTTGGCGAAGGCCTCGGACCGGGTTTTCATCTCCCTTGAGATGTTGCTGAGGCGGTCGCTGGTAGTATCCACTCGATTGAGCCAGGTCGCCAGATCCCCTTTGATTCGACTCTTGGCCTCCGGTGCATTACTTGAAAGCTCCCTCTCCGCCATGGTATGGAGTAGGGTGTCAGGGTCATTAAAAGGGGAGTCAGGAGGTGCCTGAAACTGACTGCGGCGGCCCCCTAGCGTCGCTCCCGAACCCCCATCTGGCCGGGGCACGAGCGAGGTTCATTAAAAACTACGCTGCCTTGACTCTGAACGGACAAACCACGAAACGTAAGTTATAGCCCAAACGTTATGCTCTTCTCATGCTCACGGCTCAGCTGCTTGAGACTGCCATCCTGGCCTCCATCGCCTTGGGGGCTGCCATCTTCGTTCTCGTGGCCGTTCTTCCCTCGATATTGCCCAGGGCGATGACAGCCGCTCAGAGAGAGTGGGACAAGGCCCTCGACGAAATCCTTCAGGAGCGCGAGGAGACTACTCGCGCTGGGGGACCAATGAGCGAGGAGTTCCGGGACGAGGTCAAGCGTGTTGCGTCGAGATTCGGGGAACTCCAAGTGCGCATTCAAGACTTCGGACTGAGTCTTAAGCTTGGATGGGCTTCCGCCGCCGCATTCCTGAGTGCGGCTTCGCTGGGCCTCTGGGCGTTGACGCTCCCTCCCTTCGTCGACGGCGATGGGATAATCTTCGCGCCCGTTTCATCCACTTTCGAAGGAGTTCTTTTCCTCGCCTTCCTCGTGGGGTTCGGGCTGATGTTCGGGTTTGCCGCCTCGTTCTTCCGCATCGTCGACATGTATCTCAAGGGTGCAATCCCCGAGGGGACGGGCAAGGCGAGGGGGGTCCCCAGGGAGCCTCGTGAGGGCTAGCCAGTTCCCCGACATTCAACTTCCCGCACTGCCTGAGAGAGCATCTTCGTTTGGTGCAGCCTTGGTAAGCGATACCTCTGCTCTTGGACACCCCCTGATGGGTCGTCCCAAACCTTAAGTCCCAGTCAAGCCTGGACACGCTCAACGGGCTCGCCATCAGCGCCGGTGGTAGCCCCGGGGGCGAGTTGCCGTGAGGCAGCCGCTAGATTCGAAAAGAAAACAGCTTACTGAGTTTGGCAAGAAGTAGAAGGCACCTTGGAGGCGTCCCTTGGACGGCTCCCCCACGCAGGATACGAGTATACAGAAATCAGACAGCAGGTAGATGGGCCGTCCGGCGCCGGCCTCCAAGGTGGCAGAGCCCGTTCCATTTTCTTTCGTTATGCATGTATCCGCAAGCAGCCTGACTGGGAAGGTCGACTAACGGGGTAGCGTTCATTACTCGTAGCGCCTCTTACAGCGCATGGTCACAGCGGCTGAAGTCCTGCCCTGGATTGTCGCTGCCATCGGTTGGACTCTTGCGATTGTGGGCATCATCTCCACGGTGTACTTCGGGCTGAGAGCGCGGAGGAACGAGGAGCGGGCGAGGGAGACCAATGAGAAGGTCGACTCTCTTCTTCGGGTGATTGCCAGCCTAGGTCACGTATTCGACCTGGGAGGCGGCCGGACCATGAAAGTCGTGATGGTCGCCCCTGGGAGGCTCGGCTTGGAGTACGCCCAGCAACTGAGCGCCAACCTAACAGTGAGGGGAGACGTTCAGGCCCGCAAGATTCCTGGGGCGAAAGGGGAAGAGGAGGAGTGACCTTCGCCACGTAGCCGACGCTTTGAGCACCTGAGGGCAGGTCTTCTGCGGTACGTTCCGGCTGCGCGTTGGGTTTTCGAGATTGCGATTATTAGCCTTGGAGGGGTCCTCGTCGTATCGAGCACCTTCGTCATGGCGGTGCTGGGCCCCCTCCCGGTGTACATTGGTTTCGCGCTGCTCGGACTTGTCGGAGCCGCCCTTGGGTATTACGTCTGGCCGGGAATTCGGAGGGCGAGTCTTCTTAGCATGGCCCTCCTGGTCATGCTGTACTACTCCTTGGGGGCTCTCGCACTTCGCGGCTTCTTCGCCCCGACCCCCAATCACGCGTTCTGGTTCGCGTCTACTCTCGCGACCGTCTCGGCGACTTTGTTTGGGGTCACCGTGGCGATTGTCTCCTATCTGTCCCTGGCGGGCCACATCGAACGGTTTCGGCCCTTGGCCAGGGGGTTCATGTTGGTGGCCGGCCTCCTCCTCATGACCGTCATGGTCGCCTTGATGATTATCCCCCTCATCCCTGAGTCCGTGGAGGGTCCATTCGTGGTCCTGGCCTTTCTCGGCCCCACGTTTCCTAGCGCAATCGGCCTCATCTACCTCACGTATTCCGCCGAGAGGTTCTTTCTTGCTCAGAGCGGATAGATGCCTTGGCGTACGGCCCTGGCCGGCGTGGCGACCTCGCGGTGGGGCACGGCGATGAGAACCTTCAAGCACCTGCCTCCCAGCAAGTGTCGTTCAAACAGTAGGTCTCGCCCCGCGCCGCGGAGATGCGGTACGGGCCGTCCAGGGTCTTTCCGCAGGAGGCGCAGACGGGGCGCCTCTCCTGGGGGACATGGGTTTTAGGCAGCTTTTCGGACACTAAACGCGCGTCCTTGGTGGCACCCTCCTCGATAGGAACCGCGATGCGGGAAACGCGCGATACGGCCTCCTGGGCGTTCTCCTGGCCCTCCTGGGACACGTCCGGGTCAGGTTGCGCATCCTCCCAACAGGTCGGACACCACACGTCCGCCATCTGTCCTCCACAAGTGGGACAGCGCTCCGCCTGGTCCTCGCGCTTGCGGACCAGGGCCTCAATGGACGCTGTGAGCCGTCCGCCGAAACCTGTCGCCGGTGAGGATAATTCCCCGCTCAACAGGGTGGCAACATCGGCGATGATGGCGTGGGCCTCCTCATCACTGCCGTTCTCCCGGGAGACGCCGAGGCGGGAGGCTTGTAGCCGGACCGCCGCGGGGGTCCGCTGTAACGTGTCGGCGATGAAGGAGACGGGTTTGCCCGCAGCATACAGGGACTGAAGGACGGCCAGGTCTCGTTTCAACCACCGTCGGGTCATGGGTCTTCATGAGAAGATAGGGCGCGGCTGACACATCCTGATAGAAAGGTGTACGTAGGATGGCCGTCCGACTGCTGCACCGCCTTTTGCCAGTCCAGGCACGATTTCTGCTGGGAGCGAAGCACTGAGTCGCGCGTAAGTCAGCTTACGGGTCTGGGTTGATAGAGACACGGATACACCGTGAGGCCAGGAGTAGCAGACGGAGTGACTCCCCGGAACCCTAACCGAATCAGGCGGCAAACTTCGCTAGTTCTTCATGCATTGTATCGTAGGTATCACTCAAGCAGTCAATCCGGACCTCCAGACTTTCGTGTTGCCGGCAAGCATCCAGTAGGTCTTGCAGTCCGAGATGCAGAACTTCGAGCCTCTGGGTTGAGACAATCGCAGAATTGACTGCTTTGAGCGGTTTGAGTGCAAGAGCTCCCACGACATCAGCTACAGAGACACCCCCGAAGACGAGTGCCCAGATGCTCTGGTTGAGAAAAACGGCGGAAATCACAGCTCCGGCGACTCCTACGATAAGTATCACGGCAAGTGTGACTGCAAGTATCAGATTCAATTTGAAGACCAGGTCAATTCGCTTCCTCGCAGTATCAAACACTTCCCTTGAATCGAGCGCCAACGCCGTCGTGCCAAGTTCCCTCTGAGGAGGGCTTCCCGCGCTTCGGCGGATGGCTTCTTCCTCAGTTATTCCTTCCTTAACCGCCTCCCTTGACAGGAGAACCGGGTTTCCCTCAAGATATGATTTGGGCGCAGATGCGACGGCCCTCTCGATGGCTTCGATTTCCTCGTCTGTCATCTCGGGGAGAGCATCGACGGCCACGTCCCCGGGCAACGAGGGAGGTTGTTCCCTTTTCTCCCTTTGGCGTTTCCGAAAGCGGTCCAAGGCTGCCCTGAGGACAGCGGAATAGCTCGCCGACAGTGCCCCCATCATTAGCAGTGTGCTGCTCATGGGCCCCTCCGCCGTCTGGGGCACGGGTTCAAACTGATGCGCAGTTATAGACGTATCGTTCTTGAGTTCCTTCTTACTCATCCCCCAGAAAAACTAAGCGATTGCGGTCGACATCCCGACGGGCTGTTGGGACACTTGGGACGGGTTATGCGGAACGGATGCCTCGGGTAATGTGAGAAAAAGGGGGAAGGGGGAGCCGCGAAGGCTCCCGAACTCGCGCGCCGGTCATCAAAGCGGGTCCACGCCTACGGCTTACGGCCTAAGCCACTTCGAGACTGAATCGGGGCTCGGTGGGCCGTAAGGAGCCAGGTGACGGCCGTAAGCCCCCTTACGGAGAGTGATTCTACTTACATCTGGTCGGTGCACGAGCTCCGGGTCGGAGACGGCCCCCTTTCCCTTTCTGCTGAGACAAGGTTGCGCCTCCTGTTTGCTGAATGGGGTTACATAGACCTCGAGGAACTCCATGACAATGGGCGATGCTTGATGACAGCTGGAAGCCGTGCTGGTTTCTTGAAGCGCTAGAGGGAATGTCGTGATGTCTAGGATGAACTCACGTTCAGTTTCGAGCATCCCCTCCAGGCGAATCAATGAGGCTTCTCGATATTAACATCAGACTAATGACAGATTCCTCCGGGACTAGTGAGAGCGAGAGGAATTCCTCGATTCTCATTTCAGACAGGTCAATCCGATCCGAGCAGGAAGGTAGATTCCACCACTCAACGTTGGTTGCCCAGCTAATCAAGGTCATCGACTCAGTTCAGGATCACCTCAACATAGGCACCT
>JBHIBK010000054.1:0-8944 GCA_046759065.1 Thermoplasmata archaeon
TACTTCATCTGGGCAATCGACTCAAGCGGGAACCCAGCAATGACGGCGCAGTTCGACATAACGATTTCCCAGGCCCCTGACAACGAGGCACCGGTGGCGGATGCGGGCCCAGACCAGCTCAACAACTCTGAAGGAACCACGATAAACTTCAATGGGACGGGCTCCACTGACAACGTGGGTATCGTCTCCTACCGGTGGACGTTCACATACGGAGCCAATGACATTGCTCTCATGGGGGCAATTCCCTCTTTCGTGTTCACGGATGTCGGGGTATACACAGTCACCTTGAATGTCACCGACGCCGCGGGTCTCTACGATACCGACTCCATGGTGGTTTCAATACTAGATTCGACGCCTCCAGAGGTAATCGTGGTGTCACCCTCGGACGGTGCGACGGATGTTTCAACAAAGACGGACTACGTGATAGTCTTCAGCGAGGCGATGGATGTCGTCGCCACTCACCAGGCAATATCGATTCAGGGCGTGACTATCGAAAGCTTCGATTGGTCGAACGGGAACACGGTGCTAACGCTCACCCTGTCAGGGTTGGAGGAGGACGTGGAATATGCGGTTGTGCTCAGCGTAGGCGCGACCGATGTCGCTGGTAACGCGATCTCACCACAGACCTTCACATTCACGACCCTGAAGGTTCCCTCCGAACCGCCGACTTTCTCTTTGGAACAGGATTGGTGGTGGATACTGATTGTCATCATCCTGATAGTCATCATTGTGATTCTTGCGCTGAGAAAGAGGCCATACGCTGAGACAGAGGATCTAGAGGTTTTCGAGCCCATTGAGCCACAACCGCCGACCGAGCCAGAGGAGTTGCCAGAAGGCCCACCAGAGGAGCCTCCCGAAGAACTACAGAAACCACCAGAGGAAGCTCCTCTGGAAGAGTGAGAGAGCGCCGAGGGGGAGATTTGAACTCCCGAGGTGCAAAGCACCACGAGCTCTCCAGGCTCGCGCCGTACCAGACTGAGCCACCTCGGCATGGGCCCCGCCAGTCCTCTTATTCGAAGCGGGAATAAAAAGATAACTGATTTGTCCTCCCGTCCGACTCAGCTCTTCCACATCTTCGGATAGGTCCCGGGCGGCATGAAGACTCGTCCCACCTGGATGGCTATTCCTGCGTCCTTCTCGATGATGCTGCTTGATTTCAAAGCGGCCCTGCCCATCGCCACCGTCTCACCTCTTTGCGTGAAAACTGCAACGACGTCCCCTGATCCGAATGTCGAATCCAATCTTGAGATACCGGGAATGGCCAAGTCCGCACCGTGGCAAAGAGCGTCGACCGCTGAGTCCTTTATCGTGACGCGGGCAAGATGCGAAAGAAGACTCTCCATCGGGAGTATCACCTCTTGGAGGTAGGATGGGTCCCTATCCTCCTTCCAGCAGACATAGGCATCGAGGACATCCTGGAGGGTGACGCTTTCATCCTCGGAAAAACCCGCTGATCTCGTACGTCTGAGGTCCATGAGGTGACCGCCCACTCCGAGGGCCTCTCCGACGTCCACGCACAACGTACGAATGTACGTCCCAGCTTCACAGCGAACTCTAAAGAGCACGTCCCTGCGCTCGAACTCGATTGGTTCCAGTTGGTGTATCCTTCTCGTCCTCCTCTCCCGCTTGACAGCGGCCCGAACCGGTGGGACCTGGAATATCTCCCCGACAAAATCCTTCAGCACGCTCCTGACCCTCTTTTCCTCCACATCTTGATGGAGATGGAGGACGCCCACATACTCTTTCTCGCCGTGGAGAAGCGCACCGAGTGCCTTAGTGGCCCGATTCAGAGCGATGGGAAGGACCCCGGTGACACGTGGGTCAAGGGTACCTCCGTGTCCAGCCCGGTCAGCATCCAGCATCTTTCTCACCCAGGCGGATACCTGGTGTGATGTCGGACCCTGGGGCTTATCTAGATTGATGACCCCAGAGTTCAAAAGAGCCTCCACAGCGTCCTCAGAAGTTTCCCGCTTCAGATCCCCGCACATTTCTTCAGACCATCCGCTACACGCTCTAGAACTTCATCTGGAGTCAAGCTCGAAGAGTCGATCACAAGGTCGTATGCTGAGAGGTCATCCAAGTCGATTCCGTAGATCGAAGAGTATCTTCTCCTCTCGACGTCTTCCCTTTGCCTAATCCGTTTGGAAGCCTCCTCGACCCCGATACCGTCGCGTCCTGCTACGCGTCTTGCTCTAACCTCGAGATTGGCATCGATCCAAACCCTGATGGATTGAATGCCCGCCTTAGAAAGCATCTCGCCGGCCAGTCGGCCGTCCGCGACGACATTCATCCCCCGACTGGATAGAGACATGACCCTGTCGACAACGAGCGAATCGAGGGTTCTGTCGATTTCATCGTCTTCAAGGGCCCGTTTCCCGTATTCATCCAGGTCCAATCCAACTTCTCTAGCCTGGCTCCGGAATATCTCTCCCGCGCAAACCAGCTCAAAACCCAACCTCTCAGCAAGCGTCTGAGCGACTGTGGTCTTCCCGCTCCCTGGTTTCCCGCCTATTGTCACAATCATCAATACACCGCTGAATCGTCCTCCTCCGACTCCAACCGCTTCTTGAATGTGTACCACTTCAAAATCCTCGGCAAAAGGAGCGTAAGAGGTGAGGACAGCACGGCGTAGAGGAGGACCCAGTGCGGAATGATCCAGGCCACCCCCCTCATGTCGGCATCATAGCTCCATGGAACGGAGAATCTGGAGCTGACGGCGCCAGAATCGACGAAGCTGACAAGCCAGGCGAAGATTATTATGATCATGAACATGGTGACCCCGAATGTCTTGAGCTGGGATTTCTGAATGCTGAGGGACTCCTGCATCGTCTCGGTGCGAAGCTCTTTTAGCCTCTCGATCTTCGCGTGGTTGCCTGACATCAGGGCCTCCCGCCAGACCTTGTTGAACGCGCTCATTGTCTTCTGGGATCTCGCCAATCCCACCCAATCGGTTGTGAAATGCCTGATGATTATCGATATCGAGCCGGTGATGAACCCGGCAAACATCAAGGAAATGACGGCAAGTTCGCCGTTGAACCCTATGACCGGTTCAAGAATGACTCCGACAAGCGCGCCGAAGCCCAGTCTGAGCTCGGGCATGAAGAGGACCATAAGAGACAGGATGATCATCATGTACATCAGAGTCCGAGTGATGTCCCCGGCTCTGGAACTCCCATTGGTCATGCATCCATCAGAAAGGGGCGAGGGATTAAAGGGTTTTCGTAGTTCTATCCGGGCTGTCTGATGGCCTCGCTAATAGATTTCTGCAGCTCCTGATACCTTTCTGTCAGGGATTTCTCCTGCTTCTTCAGGCTCTGCAGTCGTATGTTCATGGTCTCCTTGTGTTCCTCCAGCTCCTTCTTTATGGCTTCCCTGTCCTCCGTCTCTATCAGAAGAGTGCCTATGCTCTTGAAAATGGTTGCACCCTCCTTGGCGTTCGCGAGCTCCTCCAGAGTGCTCTCTATCTCGCGCAGCTTCGCCTCGTATTGAGCTCTTTGCCCAGCGTGTATCTGCAGCCGCTGCTGGATCTGCTGGAACTGGATCATCTGATTCTTCAGCTCAGGTGGAATCTCCTGCGCCATTTCAACCAACCTCCTCTCCTATTCTCTCCGATATCGCCGCCCATCTGAGATAGGCATTCGCTGCAGCCCTGAGGGCTCCCGTGTCATCAGCCTCTATGACAATCTCCAGGACGTCTCCTTTGCCCTCGAACCTTACCCTTGCCCTCGGGATCTCCTTGGAGGCCTCTGGGAGGAGGGATTGTCGAATCAGGGAAACGTTTGGCCCGCGAAGCGTAATCCTGGCGAATCTCATGTTATCTTGCCTTTATGACCTTCTTCACGTTCGGTCTCTCCTTGTAGAATATCCTAGACCCGCACTTTTCGCATTGGATGCCTATCGTGCTCACATTCGAGCGCATGGGTTCCCTGCACCGGGCGCATTTGTACACGTTCACTCCTCCACTTCTGGCTCCATGTCAGGCTCCCCGACCGGGGTTTCCTGGGCGGTCCTTCGAAAGCTGCGGGACCCCATGGGACGGTAGGCTCCACCCGCGAAGGTGGTGCCGCATTTCCTGCACTTCCATATGCCAGTGCCTACCCGCTTGACGGCTTTGTGATTGCAGCTCGGGCACAGATGCCTCTTTACCTTCTCCTGCTCGACGTCCCGTATCCGCTTCCTAATGGTTACGCCGTAACGGGGACCGAACTTCCCGGAAATGCCTGCCTTCTTCGTCTTTCGCGCCATTTATCCCACGACTTTGGACCTAATCTCACCCGCCAGCTTTCTGGCAGTATTGATTATGGTGTCGACTTCCTCCAAAGTGAAACTGCCCTTTAAACCTTTTTGCATCGCTCTGATATCGCCATTCTCATCGGTAGTGACGGTAAGGCGGGCATCGGCGACCCTGTCCTCGTCCAGCGACGCGTCGAAAACTATGGCGTCTTGGATCTTGGTCGCTGTGATGGATATCGGATAGTGCTGAACCTCAAGCGGATAGTCCTCCCCGTTTATCTTGGAAGCGGGAACAACGGTGTTCGTGAGTGCGCCGAGAGCTCCGTAGGAGCAGGCATCGAAGAGATTGCCATCATAGTCAAGAATATGCATGTCAATGAATATGACCCAGACCTTCTCCCCCTCGATTATGCACAGCTTGTCCAGGTCGACCGTTTCGGCCTCTCTGATACCACGATCGACTACTCTTGCGAGTTCGATAGCGTCCTCCCTTGGCGGACCCGATTCAAAGGTGGGACTCGCCATCGGTACGAGCTCTACGCTTGTCGTCAGGGCACCTTTCTTGGGAACGTCTGGGTAGGGCTCTCCCAAGATCATTTTTATCCCAACAAGAACATCAGTGGCTCCCAACTGGACACGGGCTGAGCCGTCCGCGTTCTTGGCGTAGCCCTTCTGAATCTTTATATCCCTGTATTCCTCTGGCTCCCTACCGTCGCCTCGTTTGCCGCTCGCGGCCAGTTTGTATATGTGATTCCTCAGAAGCTCCGAGATTATCTCTACCATACTACGCACCCCCAGGACCCTTTTCAGATCCCTCTGTGGTCACCGAGTATCTCCTCATGAGGGCGTCCCTCTGCATCTCATAAATCTTGTGACAAGCGTCGACAGCGGTCTTGATCCCTCCGTCGAATTCCTCCTTCGTGAGGTGGCCGTCCATTTGCAGCAGGACGACCTCGTTCGTCCGTGGGACTATGGCTATCGGAACGTCCGCTTCACCTTTGTTATCTTCCTCATGGTCCAAGTCCAGAATGACATGTCCGTCTGCCTTTCCGAAGGCGCAGGCAACGAGTAGATCCCTCATGGGTATTCCTGCATCGGCTAAGGCAACTGCCGCGACAGTCAGTGCTGTGCAACGGGTTCCAGCGCTCGCTTGAAGAACCTCCATGAACACATCGACGGTCGCGCGGGGAAACTGCTCTCTGAGGATCACGTGGGAGAAAGCTTCCGAAACCACCTTCGATATCTCAACAGACCTTCTGTCCGGTCCAGGCCGCTTCCTGTCAGTGACAGAGAAGGGGGCCATGTTGTACCTACAGCGAACAAGGGCCCTTGCAGGGTCCTGCCGATGCCTGGGATGGGCTTCCCTCGGTCCGTAAACTGCCGCAAGAACCTTGTTCTCTCCCCATTCAATGTATGCGCTTCCATCAGCGCGCTTAAGAGCTCCAGCAACGAGCTTAATGGGCCGGAGCTCATCGACTCTTCTTCCATCTCTTCTGATACCTTTCTCATTCACCAATTCAACTTCTTCCATCAAAAGTCCTCCTTTCATTAATCAGGACTGGGCCTTCGTGGCCGTGGCCTCCCGCAGCATTATCTCAATGGACTCCGTGAGACCCAATACCTGTGCATCTTCCTCAATTCTCCTAATCACCCTTGCGGCGAGATACATTCCATCCGTTGGACCATCCAACCATATCCTTCCATTCTGACCAACAAACATCCTGCATTTCGTGTACGTCTTTAGCAGACCAATCATGCTCCCTTTCCTGCCGATAACTCGCGGAACCTTCGAGTGCGAAACCTCTATGACCCGCCCACCGTTGAGCTTCCTCAGACCTCTTTCCTTCATGGTCACCTGGATTCGTTTTGTCTCATCAACACTGAGGACCTTGAGAAGAAGAACGTCCTCGATATTCAGAAAGCGGGAGGTTTCCCCAAAGTCCACCTTCCATGGAACCTCAGTTGCACGGAGCGGGGCAGGGTAGGGTGAGTTTATGTCAACGAGCCAGTGCGAATGGGCGATGTCAATAATCTCGCCGATGACCATGTCCCCGGGTCTTGGCATGTATCTCCCGCTCAGTGGAATGATGTTCACGGAGTTGCCCCTGACTTTCTTCAATCCGAGCTTGGAGGCGTATGTCTTCCCCCCTTCGCTGAACGTGCCCAAGCCGGGTCTGAGTCCGGTTCCTAGGAAGTCACCTGGGACAACTACCTCCCTCTTCGGAGGTCCACTTCTTGTCAAATTGACCAGTTCCTTTTCCATTCTTAGCCTGAGGGATTTGAAATATTCTATTCCTGGGAATCTTTCAATAAGTCTTCTCAGGTCTTCCTCAATCAAATCCTTTTTCGCTAGTTCACCGCAACAATTCCCATCTCAGTAATAAATCTTTGTGCATTCCAGCTATTCTTTCTTGAGAATTTTCGCCTCGAGGTTCCCGTGGGTGCGCTGGCTCAGCCGTTCAATAAAATCCGTCTGAAGTCCGGCAGGCATCTCAACTATGCCGATCCAAGATCCATCCTTCTGCCACTCTTCCTCAATGATTTCCCCGAATGTCTTCATGTCACCATAACAGCGAGGGCAGTCAGCGGCGGAAAGTTTCACGGCGATCTTGACCTTCTCGATGCTTATCGGGATGATTGGCCTAATCGCATCCAGGGCATTCTTGAGTTGGTCATCCGCGCTCCTAAAGGGATCGATGTGTACTCCCGCCTCCGACATTGCATTCTCGATTCTTTGAGGCGGGTGAGGTGTTCCCGTTTGAGGGTTCACCGCGTTTCGTGCGATGTGACTGACTATCGCCCTTCTCTTCTCCTCGATCATGGCCCTCCTTTGCTCCGTTGTAACCTGGATTTCACCTTTCCGTATTATCGTGCCCGATATCTCTAGAGGGTCCTCGGTTCCGAAGACCTCCATCATCTTCTCCACAGAAGCCCTTTCTCCTTTTTTGACATCGCGGAAAACCTTGTCAATTGCGATGTGATCGGACACGCTCGCATCGGGATCGCCCCTGATTTCGTCAACGACATCGGGGTCCACCAGGACCTCGAACGTCTCCCCGCCCTTCTCCAACCGGGCGATTACCATATTATCAAGGATATCAGTTGTGTGCTCCTTCTGAAAATCCCTCTTCCCCATCACTCCACTCCTAGGATGCCTTGGGAAGCTTCTCAATATAGCTGGCAACCTCCTCCCTGGCAAGTCTCCGGAACACCTCTCCCTTCTTGACCACTCCTATCTCGACCGCCTCATCATTGAGCTGCTCGTCGGTGGCCTTTGAAAGGCCTTCCAATCCGAGGAGGATGGCCCCATCCGCTGCCATGTTCTCCTCGTATCTATCCTCGAAGAGCTCCATGACGGCATTGCGGCCTGAGCCTATGCTCCCGGCCTTGTAGGACACAAGGGCCCCGCTAGGATCCGTCTCAAAGAGATGGTTCCCCTGACTGTCCACACCAGCCACGAGGAGCGCGGTCCCAAAGGGTCTGACGCCTCCATACTGAGTATAGTTCTGCTTGTAGTCGCAAATCTTCTTGACAAGGAGATCGACGGAGATTTTCTCGTCATAGGTCACCTTGTTGATCTGAGCCACGATTCTCGAATAGTCAACAAGAACCCTTGCATCGGCAACGAGGCCCGATGTGGCACAGCCTATATGCTCGTCAATCTGAAAAATCTTCTCAACGGAGGACGCCTCCATCAACTTGCTCGCGATCTTCTTGTCGGCCATCAGTACTATACCGTCCTTGAACTTCAGGCCGGCGGTAGTGGTTCCACGTGTGACGGCTACTCTAGCATACTCTACCTGAAACAGTCTCCCGTCGGGAGAGAACACTGTGATTGCTCGATCGTAAGCCATTTGTCCTGGTTGCATGAATTCACCCTCTTACGGTTAATGCGGGTTTGAGTTATAAACTTTGTGAGATTGAGATCAGTCACTGGCCAGACCTTTCGCGATTGCTCTCACCTTCCGAAGCGTTCCCGATGTCTTGACTGTTTCGACCTTCACTTTCTTACCATCGATCTCGGTGATCGAGTTGAGAATGTCGATCGCTCTTTCTTTCCCTGTGTGAGTGCATCTCAATATGCCCGTTCCCCCACCAAAGTCAATCAGCTTTGGCCGGATTGAGCGAAGAATCCCTTCATTTCTGAGAGAAGATAGAACTGCCCGCTCAAAATCCTCAAACGATATCGCTCTCCCAGACTCGACGTGCAAGAGGATATATCTCTTCCTTCCGACCTTATCGCGGACGACCATACACCACGGCCTTGTCTGGGGCAGAGGTCTTCTACTGAACCACGTCTATGTCGTGCTCCTCGACGACCTGGGGCCCTTCCCTGCTGAGAATCTGTTCGGACTTTACACCTGTAATGACGAGAAGCACTCTGACCGTCTTCTCCAGCTCAGGATCGACGGAGCATCCCCAGATGATCTGCGCATTGGGATTGACCTTCTCACCGATTATCCTTGCTGCACTCTCAGCCTCGGACACCGTCATCTCCGGGCTTCCCATTACCCTTACCAGAGCGCCCCTTGCGTGCGAGAGGTCGACCTCACCGAGGAGCGGAGACTCAAGGGCCTCGTTCACCGCGAGAGTCACGCGGTCTCTGTCCTCATCGCTCTCACCGATTCCGATCATAGCAACTCCACCGTTCTTCATGATGGTCATCAGATCGCTGTAGTCCAGGTTGACAAGTCCTGGCTTTGTGATTATC
>JBHIBK010000055.1:0-8936 GCA_046759065.1 Thermoplasmata archaeon
CAATCAATGCTCCCCACATCTCCTTTCTCATAGACATCTGGATTCCCCCGAGCGCGAACTCAATAGCGTATAACAGCTACATAAATAAGCATTTTGGAAGTTGGCCTCGTCCTAGGCATCTCTCTTTGAGTCTTTGATACTCTGAATCGCGTCAACCGGTGTGGGATCGATTCCGCGAATCATGGCGCAGTAGTAGCTCACAAAATCCCCTATCAGTAGAGCGTAGAACATTCTGGAGAGAAGCGTATCGCCCTCTGCCCGGACTTCTATCACCTTCGCTCTCTTCTCGATCTCCTCGATTGTCCGACCCATCTGTGTACCATCATCTCTCAAGAAGACTGCGCAGAAGCGGTCTGTCCCATCCTCCTTGTCCCATCCGACGACCTCGTTGTGGTTGATTTCCGGGAATGCGCCGAACCATGCGTGCTTCTTTGAATTCTCGTTCAGTTGCGTCTTCCATCTCATCGCGATCGGGAGAAACCTGTCATCTGCATATATCAATGGATAGAGTGTGACTATCTCACGGGCTATCCGCTCTGCAATGTTCTCTTCCGATTGAGGAAGAAGCTTCTCTCTGAGCTGTCGAAGTGATGAAACAACGCCCTTCAACTCGACGCTGAAGCTATCCTCTTTCGCCACTCCTCCTCCAAGTGCTGAAAACAGATGGCCAAGTGCCCCTCTTGGCGGCAGCCCTCCAGGGACCTCCAGCACGGGCAATTTCTCCGATTGGCAAACCTCTCTCATCTTGCCGCCCGATGTGATGCACAGGATCCTGCATTCCTTCTGAATCCCCTCTCTCAGGCAGTTGAGCGTCTCGGCGGTGTTGCCCGAGTAGCTTATGCAGACCAGGAGATCATCCCTTCGAACCCATCTCGGAAGAACCGGGCTCCTAACTACATGCAAGCCCCTTCCGAATTGCTCTAGCCAGACGCGGAGCATGTCACCGGCGATTGCAGACCCGCCCACTCCCGCCACGATGACATTTCGAGATTCCTCCTCGGACTCGACATCTACGTCGAGGCTTTTTTCCATCTGATCGGGAAGCGAGTATATGACCGCTAGCATGTCAGAACGATCAATCTGTTTCCTTTCCGCATCGCTTCTCATCATCTCCGGTATTGAGCCCTTATAGATAATGCTTGACGATTTACTACCACGAGATTGGTAATTACAAAAAGCCTAATATGGATGGAGGGGATTAGACATGAGCATGACACATCCAGAAATCGAGAAGGCTCTACAGGACCTTCAGAGCGGAAAGATAGTCCTTGTCTACGACGCCGATGGGCGGGAAGAGGAAACCGACCTCACGATCGCATCTCAATTCATCACCCCAGACGTCGTCAGAACGATGAGAAAGGACGGCGGAGGACTGATTTGCGTCACCGTTCCTCCTGAGACCAGAAAGACACTCGGTCTGCCCTTTCTCTCAGACCTTCTTTGGAACGAGGGGAATGACGTTCCCGTTTTGAGGAGCCTGATACCGAACGACCTACCCTACGATGAGAAATCAGCGTTTGGAATCACGATAAACCACAGGAGGACCTATACTGGAATCACGGATTCAGACAGGGCGTTGACGATCTCAGAATTCGCAAACTTCTCAAAGCGGGCCGAGTCGCTCGATGAGGAAACAGCAGTCAACGAATTCGGAAGGGATTTCCGCTCTCCAGGCCACGTGAGCCTCTTGAACGTGGCAAACCCCGTTCTTCAATCCAGAAGAGGACACACTGAGCTCTGCACAGGCCTGATGATCATGACTGGACTGACGCCCACTGCCACCATATGCGAGATGATGGGCGATGAGGGCAGAGCTCTTGGCAAGGAAGATGCAAAACGATATGCCACAGAAAGGGATTTGGCTTTCTTGGAAGGATTTCAAATAGCAGAGGCGTGGGAGGAATGGTTAGAGTAATGGCATCGGGTGTCTTCGACCTGCTTCACACTGGTCATCTGCACTATCTTATGGAAGCCAAGAAGCTCGGTGACGAGCTGGTCGTCGTCGTTGCCAGGGATTCGACCGTGAGAAGAGAGAAGCACGAACCCATAACACCTGAGAGCGTCAGAAGGGAACTCGTGGACGCCCTAAAGCCGGTCGACAAGGCCGTTCTGGGAGGAGAAGGCGACATGTTCGAGATCGTCGAGGAACTGAAGCCCGATCTCATAGCGCTGGGATACGACCAGGAGCACGATGAGGAGGCGATACGGGCGGAACTGAAGAAGAGAGGACTCGATGTCGATGTTGTGCGCCTCTCGAAACTGGGCACGGATCTGGATGGTACTCGAAAGATTATCGAGAAGGTCGTCAGCTGGTGGAAGATCAAGGCCGAACTGGAAGCCGTCGAGGGTCGAAAGAAATGAAGAGAATCGGGATTGCCGACACGACGTTCGCTAGGTTCGACATGGGGGCTAGTGCAACCGATGAGCTCAGGAATCTCGGCGGCGGATTCAAGATCATCCGCTATACCGTCCCTGGTGTCAAGGACCTTCCAATCGCCTGCAAGATTCTGATTGAGGAGCAGAAATGCGACATAGCCCTGGCCTTGGGAATGCCCGGAGCACAGCCCATAGACAAGCAGTGCGCCCATGAAGCCTCGCTGGGCCTAATCCAGACCCAGCTCCGTACGAATCACCACATAATCGAGGTCTTCGTCCATGAGGATGAGGCCAAGGACGAGAAAGAGTTGGCATGGCTCGCTGATAGAAGGACTCGTGAGCATGCCGAGAACGTCTTCAACCTCCTGTTCAGGCCCCAGAAGCTCAGACGGAATGCGGGCAAGGGCCTGAGGCAGGGGTTCGAGGACGCAGGACCTTTGGGGGTGTAAGATGAATCTGGGAATAGTTGTGAGCGAGTTTAATTACGACATAACAATGGATATGTTGGAGAGAGCGAAGGATCACGCATCCTTTCTCGGGGCTACAGTGAAGGAAATCGTGAGGGTACCTGGTGTCTACGACACGCCAATCGCCCTGAAGAAGCTCCTTTCGAGGAAGGATATCGATGGCGCGGTCGTCCTAGGCGCGGTCATCGAGGGCGAGACAGAGCACGATGAGATAGTGATGGGTCAGGCGAGCAGGAAGATCACTGACCTATCAGTCGAGTTCGACAAGCCCGTTGGCCTCGGCATCACAGGTCCCGGAATGGGAAGACTTCAGGCAGAGGCGAGGATAGAAAGGGCGAAGACGGCAGTGGAAAGCGCCGTGAAACTCTACGACCGCCTGAAGCAGGTGTGAGGCGAACAAAAACCTTTATCTATATTCCAACCTTCTCATTTTCGAGCCTTCAGGAGGAAGCCAGCGGCGACTTCGTGAAGGGATGTCAAGGTGTGAATCTGATGGTGGACGTCGAGGCGATTGAAAGAATCATAGAGGAAGTGAAACTGCTGGAGGGCGTTTCGAGCGTGGTTCTGGTCTCACGCACGGGAGTGCACATCGCCGGGGACCTTCCGCCTGGCACCCATCCCGAAACGTTCGTCGCCATGTTTGCCATCCTTCTCGGTGCAGCCGAGACCGCGACTTCCGAGCTCAGGGAGAAACTCAGGAACATAGGCATCTGCCTCCAGACCTCCAAGGTCCTGGTTGTCAGTGACGGTCCGAAGGCCCTGTTTGTTGTGATGGCGTCCAGGGAGGCCGACGAAGACAACATAATCGCTGAGCTGGAAAAGAAAAGCGAGGCGCTTCAGGAGCACCTCTAGATTCTCTTCATACCCCTCTTCATCCATTTCGTGACGGCGGAATAGACGTACTCAAGCGTGCCGCGCATGTGTCTGCTTTTCCCGTTCGCGGTGGTCCTGCATTTCACGATTTCCTCAATGACCTCGTCCTCGCTTGCCGGGCGATTCTCGAATTGAGTGAAGGCCTTGCCCATCTCCTCGAGAGCGTGCGAGTCAGTACCGCCTGTCTGGCCGAGCTGGAGCTTCCCGGCAAGTTCTCGCGCCCTCATGTTGTTTCTGGCGGTGCACCGAGCGTTTTGAACTTCGATTGCTCTGCTCTGATGGATTTCCCGCCAACACCCGACCAGAATCTGTAGGGATGAGGCACGACCGCTATCCCGCCAAAGTCTCCGATGACATCAACGGTCTCTTCGATTGTGCTGCTGGAAGGCACCGGCCTGTCAACGCCATATGCGATAACATGACCCGCCTCGGTCGATACTTCAAGCCCCCTGACCACGAGTATGTCTTTCATGTCTTTGGACATCTCGAATGCCTTCAGGGATCCTCGGATGTCATTGTGATCTAGGATGGCAATCCCGTCCAGCCCAATCTTTCTAGCGTATCTCAGAATGTCCTCGGGCCTCTCTCTGCCGTCCGATGAGAATGCGGAGTGTATGTGCAGGTCCATCATCATGCGGATCACTCGACCTGAGTTCCTGCTGGAACGTCCTTGTGCAGTGTTACGTGCTTCTCGCCTGCCATGAGGGGAACCGCTCGCCCTCTCTCATCGAGAATGACAGCTGTCTTCCTTCCCTCCTCAATCTCCATGTCCAGTAGCCTTCCACCGCCGACGTCCACCTTTCCGCCTCTTCCTTCAGCCACGACTATTCTCAGATTCCTGAAACTCTCAAACGAGATCATTGGGAGGCCCTTCCTTCCCAGAATCTGCGTTCCTGGGGCAAATCCCTCTGCGAGAAGAACAGACACGACCTCCTTGTCCTCAGCAGCCAAGAGCATTCCATTGGACTCCACGCCCCTGAGCTTTGCTGGTTGAAGATTGCACAGGATTACCAGGTCCTTTCCTAGGAGGTCCTCTGTCGCATAATGGCCTTTCAGACCAGCGACGAGCCGCCTCTTTTCATCACCCAGGTCGACGGACATCACATACAGCTTCTCCGCGTTTGGATGATTCTCGATCGAGATGACCTTTCCCACCCTCAAATCGAGGATGGATTCCACATCGATCTTCTCTTCTGGAAGCTCCATCTTCACAAAAAGGGGCGAGGGCTTCCCGATCTTCTGACCCGCCTCTATGTCGTTCAGCACCTCCTCCCAGCTTTGACCGTGCACATCCGATTCATAGCCCAGCATGTTCCACAATCTCGCCGAGGAGAAGGGAATGAACGGGGCATTGAGTATGCAGAGGGCTTTCACTATCCGGAGGGCAATGTGGAGTGAAGTCCCGCACGCCTCCTTGTCGACCTTGACGAGGGTCCAGGGACCGACCGCATCGAAGAACTGGTTCCCGAACCGGGAGAGACTCATTATCTCCTTCATCGAGTCCTTGAATCTGACCCTATCCAGGTTCTCGTCAACCTTCTTCCACGCCTGCTCTATTCTCTCCAGAGCTTCCGAGTCTCTCTTTGTCATCTTGACAACTGGGGGAACCTCACCAAAGTGCTTGTTGACGAAGGTAAGAACCCTGTGAACGAAATTCCCGTACGAGGCGAGCAGCTCCGTGTTGTTTCTCGTGATGAAGTCCCGCAAGGAGAAGTCCGAATCCCTGTTCTCGGGCATGTTTATGGTCAAGTAGTATCTCAGGGCATCCGCTGGATAGCGGTCCAGGAACTTGTCGATCTCCAGGGTTACGCCTCTTGACTTCGAGAATTGTTCGCCCTCGAACCTCATGAACTCGTTCGCGGGGACATCATAGGGGAGGTTCAGGTTCCCGCGAGCCATGAGAACCGCCGGCCAGAAAATCGTATGGAACGGAATGTTGTCCTTTCCGAGGAAGTAGTAGTGTTTCGCCTCTGGATCCTGCCAGAAGTCTTTCCATGCGTCTGGATCTCCCTTTCTTCTCGCCCACTCCACAGCCATGGAGAAATATCCCATGAAAGCCTCAAACCACACGTACACTCTCTTGTCCTCGTGCCCCTCAATCGGAATGGGAATCCCCCAAGTAATGTCCCGCGAGACGGGTCTGTCCACAAGCCCGCTCTCAAGCCAGTTCCTCGTGAAGTTCAGAACGTTGGGCCGCCAGTACGTCTTGTCCTTCACGTAATCCTTCAGCGGCTCTTCGAACGCAGTGAGTCTGAAAAAGAGATGATTTCTCACAGTCATTTCCGGTCTTTCCTTGCAGATAGTATAGTATGGGTCTATCAGGTCCTCGGGATCGAGGATTTTCCCACACTCGTCGCATTGATCTCCCCTGGCTCCAGTGTGGCCACAGTGGGGGCAGGTCCCCTCGACGTATCGATCCGGAAGAAAACGACTGCAGTTCTCACAAAGGGGAAGTGTCATTTCCTTCTCATAGATGTGCCCCTTCTCCCAGAAGTCGACCATGAACTCCTTCACAATCTCGAAATGAGTGGGATGTTCCGTGCTCAGGTATAGATCGAAGCTGAGGCCAAATCGCTCGAGGCTTCTCTTGTTCACCTCATGGTATCGGTCCGCGATGACCTCGGGTTCGAGCCCTTCCGCCTCAGCTGCAACTGTCGTGGGCGTTCCATGCATGTCTGAGCCCGAAACCATCAGGACGTCATTGCCCTTCATCCGATGGTATCTAGCGAATATGTCCGGCGGGAGGTAGCATCCAGCCAGTCCGCCGACATGGATGACCCCATTCGCATATGGCCAGGCGACTCCAATGAAGACCTTGGTCACATTTCGATGATATTGGTCATAGGATTTAAATCTGAGGTCAGACCCATAAGAAAGCGTAATATCCGAAAACGCCATCAGGCGGAAGGGCGGACCGTATGGACATCGAAAAAATCAGGGCAGACATGGAAGCCTTCAACGAGAGAGAGGACGAGGAGTACTACCTGAACTGGTCGGGACAGAAGGACGATATGGACGTTACGTCCATATTCAACGAATTCGAGCATCTTTTCACCCTTGAGACGATCAGAGTTCTGAAGTCGGAGGCCCAGGAAGCG
Source organism: Thermoplasmata archaeon (assembly GCA_046759065.1). Lineage (GTDB taxonomy): Archaea > Thermoplasmatota > Thermoplasmata > RBG-16-68-12 > JAGMCJ01 > JAGMCJ01. The sequence goes on from JBHIBK010000055.1 coordinate 6,815, forward strand.
AGCGGGGAGGACAAGAGAAGGATGCGACAGTTGTACGCAGCATCATCTGGCGGCTACCTGCAAAACGCTGTGAAGAAGCTCACCGACAAGAAGGAGCAGATGGAGGCAACCAAGGTAGTCAAGATGGATGGTGAGGAGATACCATACCGGTTCTCCGCTGTCAAGCTCATCAACTCCGATGACCGCGACTACCGTCAAGCCATCTATGACGGCAGAAACATGGTGCTCGACGAGATGAACCCCGTTCTCAAGGGAAGGGTGGAGGAGTTTCACAATCTCTCCATAAGTCTGGGTTATCCGAGCTACATGAAACTCATGAGCGACATCAAAAACCTGGACTTCCACTCATTGATGGAAAGCTTGAGTGTTTTGACCTCTCAGACATCCCGACTTTACGAAGAGAAAATGGAGAAACTCTTGAGCCCGATTGGGATCTCTCTCGCTGAGGCGGAGAAACACGACATCGCTTATCTCTTGAGGGCGAAGAACTTCGATCCATATTTCAAGAAGGAGGAGGCGGTGCCCATCCTGAAGCGAACCCTTCTGGACATAGGGATTGACCTGGACACGCAATCCAACATAATACTGGACACGGAGGAAAGGGAGAGGAAATCGCCAAGAGCCTTCTGCGCCCCGATAAAGATCCCCGAGAGAATCATGCTTGTGATTATGCCGCAGGGAGGAGTCCAGGATTACCAGGCGCTGTTCCACGAGGCTGGACATGCTGAGCATCATGGTCTCACCAAGGAGGAAACCTTCATGGAGTACAAGTGGCTGGGCGACAAATCCGTGTCAGAGACCTACGCCTTTCTCATCGAGTATCTCTCCAACGACAGGAACTGGTTGAGGAGACACATCGAGATGGAGGACCACTCGTCATACCTTGAGTTCGCCTATCTCACGAAGCTGTTCTTCCTGAGGCGCTATGGAGCGAAGCTGAAGTACGAGATGCTGATACACAGCCAGGGATTGTCCGGGATGGACGAGGTCTATTCCAAAACACTCGAGGAGACTCTGGTCTTCAGGCATCCACCGAATCACTATCTCGCCGACATGGACGACGGGTTCTATGCCGCTCAGTATCTCAGGGCGTGGATATTCGAGGCCCAGCTGCGAGCGGTTCTTCAAGAGAAGTATGGCGATGAATGGTTCCTCGATTCCCGAGCAGGCAACTATCTGAAGGACCTCTGGTCGAGCGGCCAGAAGTATGACGTCGTTGAGTTGGCGCAGATGATTGGCTATTCTGGACTGGATATCAATCCCTTGGTCGATGAGATCACAGAGAACCTAGGCTGAGTCGTGAATCTCGATAGTCGCATAGAAAAGATTATTAGACAGTAGAAAATGACTCCATCCGGGTGTCGACATTGACTCCTGAAACCGGCAGATGTCCAACATGCAGTGCATCCATCTCCATCGACTCCAAGGAGTGTCCAGAGTGTGGTGAGACCTTCGTCGGAGATGTAAAGGTACTCGAAGACGAAGAGGTCGCCTACGAAGAGGGCAAGAGAGAACGCTTTCTATTCTGGACTGGTCTCATGTTGGTTTTCGTTGGCGGGTTCTTCTCGATCGGGTCATTCGTTCATGATTGGTTCAAAGTTCCTGTCATAGGCCAGGCCTTTGATGCCTTTGGCTGGGTCAACAGAATCTTCGCAGCAGTCGGTTTGGTGGTTCTGATAATGGGCATCGTCTTCCTGATACTTTCTTTGAGGCTCACGAAGGTCGTGAGCGAGGAAGACTACGAAGTTGGTGCCCCGTAGCCCATTCGGGACATTCGAGGCTGGGGTTTTCCGCTCTATGTTCGAATAGACGACGCCAAAAAGATGAGCATGGGTCCCCCTTCTTCACTTTTCTGGCCTGAGGAGAAGTCTTAAATAGAAAGGAGAGGATTCGAACTCAGAAACTGGGGTTGAAACTTTGATTGGTGAATTTGGATTTAAGCCTCCACAATCCCCTGTGGAGGAAGGCAAGGTATACGAGTGTGAGATTGAGGATTTGGGACGGGAAGGCGATGGCATGACGAGAATAAACAATTTCGTGGTCTTCGTCCCGAATACGGTGGTCGGTCAGAAGGTCAAGATCAGGATAGTGAGGGTCATGCGCCGAGTCGCCTTCGGGGAGA
>JBHIBK010000056.1:0-8796 GCA_046759065.1 Thermoplasmata archaeon
TTTCAGCAGACGAGATGCCAAGGAGATGGTACAACATCCTTCCCGACCTTCCGGGGCCCATACCGAAGCCCAAGGACCCCGAGGAAGGCGAGTCCAGGGTGGAGATGCTTCCAAAGGTGATGATCAAGGAATGCCTCGGGCAGGAGTTCTCCGAGGCCGGATGGATCGACATCCCGGACGAGATCCTGGACCTGTTCGTGCAGGCTGGGAGACCGAGGCAGCTCTTCAGGGCGAAGAGGCTCGAGCGGGCACTGAACACTCCCGCCAAGCTCTACTACAAGGCCGAGTTCTACAGCCCCACGGGAAGCCACAAGGTCAATACCGCGCTCGCCCAGGCATACTACGCCTGGAAGGAGGGTTTCGAGCGGCTGACGACCGAGACCGGCGCAGGGCAGTGGGGAACCGCGCTCGCGTACGCTGCAAGCCTGGCGGGCCTCAATATGACGATATTCTGGGTGAGAACCATCCATGACTGGAAGGTGGCGAGAAGGAACTTCATGAGGCTCTACGGCGGGGACGTTCGCGCGTCGCCCAGCGACACCACTGAGGTCGGCAGGAATCTTCTCAACGAGAACGGGAACCACCCCGGGTCCCTCGGAATAGCGGTCTCAGAGGGGATGGAGGACGCGAGAGACGACCCGCAGGCCGTATACTGCCTGGGCTCCGTTCTCAATCACGTCCTGCTCCATCAGACGATCATAGGTCTAGAGACCAAGAAGCAGTTCGAGAAGCTGGATGAGTATCCTGACGTGATGATCTCCTGCCTCGGGGGCGGGAGCAACTTCGGCGGGTTCACCCTCCCGTTCCTCGGGGACGCGATGAAGGGAAAGAAGATCCAGTTCATTGCAGCGCAGAGCGATGTGGCTCCCAATCTCCAGGGCGAGTACAGGTACGATTTCGCCGACCACGGGGAGCTGACGCCCATGCTGAAGATGTATACGCTGGGGCACAAGACAGAGATGGAGCCCATCAGGGGGGACGGGCTGAGGTATCATGCGGCGGCGCCAATCCTAAGCCTGCTGAGGAAGCACGGCTACATCGACACGATAGCGTATCCCGCCGATGAGAAATACGTGTTCGACAGGGCGAGGACGTTCATTCAGAACGAGGGCTTCCTTCCCGCGCCGGAATCGGCATACAGCGTCGCGTGCGCCATAGACCAGGCGGTCGAGTGCAAGAGGAGGGACGAGGAGAAGGTCATTGCCTTCAACATAAGCGGGCACGGGTTCATGGACATGGAGGGCTACACGGAAGTCCTCGGTCTGTGATTCGCTCATTGGCCCGCCACGTGTCCGCTGTCGCCTCCGGCGCACCACTAAACATTATAATAGAGATTTGGAATTGACAGATGGGCGATATCATGATGGAAGTCAATTATGAGTCATTGGCGAGGAAGATCGTGAACAAGTGCATGCGCGTGAAGGAGAACGAGGTCATCCTGCTTTCCGGCGGAACATACAACTTCGACCTGATAGAGGCGATTGCGGTGAACATCAGGAAGATAGGTGCATGGCCCGTCACCAGGGTGACAAGCGACGATCTATCCAGGAGGACGATCGCTGAGACGCCTTTGAAATACCTCAAGAAGGAACCCAGATACTTCATCAAATGGCTTGATGACATCGACGGGAACATCGGAATTGACCCGTACATGGACCCCACGACGATGGCCACGCTTTCCGAAAAGAGGATGGGGATAACCAGGCAGGCGAACAGGAAACTCATGGACAAGTTCAACAAGCTGGAAATAAGATGGACGGCCATGGGCTATCCCACAAAGGAGAAGGCAGAGATGTTCAAGATGCCCTTCCGCGAGTTCTGGGACATGTTCTGGGATGCCATGAACGTCAACTATGACGCAATGTACAGGAGAGGCTCAAAGGTCGCGAAGGCGCTGAAGGGGAAGAAAGTTCGCGTCACCTCGGACAAGGGGACCGACCTCACTTTCCGTATCACTGGCAGGAAGCCGCTCATCGATGATGGCGTCATCTCGCCCCAGGATCTCAGGAACAAGGATGTGGGCAACAACCTTCCGTGCGGGGAGGTCTTTCTCGCACCCGTGGAGACGTCCGCCAACGGTAGGGCCATCTTCGACCTCGCCTTCTATCGAGGGAACAAGATAACGGACATCGATGTCGACTTCACCAAGGGCAAGCTGTCCAGGATCAAGGCGAAGAGGAACGAGAAGCTGCTCAAGGATGTCATCGCGAATTCCCACGGTCAGAAGGATCGGATAGGCGAATTCGGGATCGGGATCAATCCCAAGGTGAAGAAGGCGGTCGGCTACACGATCACAGACGAGAAGATCATCGGAACCATCCACATCGCCGTCGGAGAGAACAGGAGCTATGGCGGGAAGAACGAGGCTACTCTGCACTGGGACTTCGTGATGATGCATCCCACCGTGGAAGTGGATGGCAGGACCATAATGAGGAACGGGAAGCTAGCGGTCTGATGAAATGCGCGAAGGTGTCGGAAAGGCCCTGAGGCGAGCCTTTGGACAGGAAGACCTGATAGGGAAGCTGGAACCGCGTAAGGCTGGTGTTTCACGCCTGATGAACCCCAAGCGGAGAAGCGTCTTCGTCCATCTGCTGAAGCATCCAAGCTCTCATCTCAGGCAACTGTCCAGGGCGCTTGGGATTCCAGTCCAGACGCTCAAGTGGCATCTCGCGGAGCTCGAAGAGGCGGGCATCCTTGCCTCAGTCCCCGTTGGCAACAGGAGGTGCTATTTCGTACCCGCGCGGATCGAGCGGGAGGACATTCCCGTTCTCTCGTCCCTGTCGGAGGAGGTGAATCGGAGGATACTGTCTCTCCTCATGAAGAGGGGACCGCTTTCGCAGAAGGACATCTTCTCCTCCCTTGGAACATACCGCCAGGCCGTGCAACCGCGCCTGAAGGCCCTCGAAACAGCAGGGGTCATACGGTCGAGCAAGCGTGGAAGAGAGAGGACCTATGAGATCACCGATGGCCTCATGGAACTGAGGGACAGGTATGTTGAGAGAAAGGGGGAAGTCTCAAAGAGCCTCTGCAAGATCCTCGATGATGATGGCCTCTCCCCGAAGGTGAGCAAGACGTTGTCCAGGTCCGCGATCTACACGATAGACACGGGAGAGGGTCGCGCGGAAATCCAGGCGTACTTTGACCCGCTCACGATCCTAAAAGAGTAGGACGGGCCTGCCGGGAATTTCAAGCGAGTGGTCTCCCACACGGCCTTTTGAACCCGAGTTCGGGGCTCCGGAGGCCCCAGTGATATCCATTGCAGTCTTCTTTTGGAAGATATCTACACCACAGGCCCACTATTTCTTCTTGAATTCCGTGTAACCGCAACTACCGCAGGACACCCTGTCCGAGTGTTTCGCAAGGAAGACGCCAGGTCCGCATTTGGGGCAGTGGTCTCTGACCCTCTTCAGGGTTTCCCCCTCGATCACGTAGCAGTCCTTCTTGGCGTTCATTCTTCCTTCGACTCCTCTTCGCTCTTCTTGGGCTCCTCCTTCTTCTCGGCCGCTTCTGGAACCTCCACCTTGGCCGGCTTCTTCTTGGGTTCCTTCTCTTCCTTCAAGAGGCCGTTCCTTATCAGAATGTGTTTCCTCTCCACGGAGAGAGCCTTTTCCTTGCTCTTGTACACCTTTGCATATCCAATGGTCTCAGGCCTTCCGAAATCGGAGTGCATCTTGTCGATGATCACGAGGTCCTTCTTCGCCTTCGCAATCTTGGCGATTTCTTCCTTGAGCGCGTCGCGTGTCGGCGTCGGCTCATTCGGATGTCTCGTGCGGAACTCGACCTCCACCCTATCGAGAAACGGGTTGTCCTTTCTACTGATCAACTCAGTTTCCATCGGCCGCCTCCATTTGCAGTAGTACCTCTTTAACCTTTTGCTTGGCTTCCCCGTCGACTCTCACGACGACGACTCCCTTCCCGGGCATTCCGTAGAGCACGACGGAGTCTAGCGGTGCAAGAGCTATGCAGGGAATAGTGGCGAGGTCCTCCTCGCCCTGGACCACGACCATTACCCTCTCATCTGATTTATAGGCTTCGGCAATCCCCTCCCACATGGAACGCGTCAGCATCCCCGCCGGGTTGACGACGTCTATGGTTCTCCAGGTCAAGCTCTCGAAGTAGTCCCTGATCTCGCGTTCTTCTCCCCTCCTTGTCCTGAAATCCACGACAATGGTGTCAGGAAGGAGACCCTGTGTCAGTGCGGAGGCGCTGCACAAATCCCCAACGGCCGCGAGCCTGGCGGGCTTACCAACAGCGGCTGGGAGCTCTTGCGAAGACACGATGGGGCCTATCGCCGATCCCACTTCTGCCCTCAATCCCTCAGGAAGTCTAAGATCCCTGGCAAACCTAACGAACTCGGAGAGCGAATTTCCCGTTGACATTTATCTTCATCTTCTTCGCAATCTCGGACTTGCTGTGGTCAACAATGATTACGTACCCCTGCCACTCCTTGGACGTCTCCTTCCCGCACATGGGGCAAGAATCCTCTTGAGTGATGTAGTTGCAGTGCCTACAGGACTTGGGCTTCTTTACGACCATGCTCTACCTCTTCTTCCTTTTCTTTTTCTTGGGCTTCTCTACGACCTTCGTCCTCGTCTCCTCGATCCATTCGAACTGGCCGAGCCCTGGCTGCCTCATGGTAAGACCTATCTTGCTCTCCCTAGGGTTTCTCTCGTTTATGGATGCGGCGACTATCCTGGCCCGCACATTGTCACCCCGCCTGAGGTCCCGCTTGGTGTCCTTGCCAACGAGCCTCTGGTTGTCGACGTCAACGTCCACGCGGTCGTCCATCACCTGGCTGATATGAAGGAGCCCATCCAGAGGTCCGAAGCGAACGAAGGCGCCGAACTTCATCACCTCGCAAATGGTGCCATCGATGACCTCCTGGAGCAGGGGCTTGAGGACGACGGCGTCGAAGGCGACCTTCTGATATATGGCCCCGTCGCCGTGAACGATTCTCCCCTCGTCCAGCCTCTCAATCTTGGTGGCGAGCAGCGTGTACGACTTGTCAGCAGCGACTTTGCCCTCGTGAGTCGACCTTGTCAGCTCTCGGGCAAGCTCGTCTATGTCCTCTCCGAGCCGCTGGGGAGGTATTCTTACGACCTCCTCTCTTCTCACCATGTAATACATAGAAGCCCTCTGGGTCTGATTATGATTGTCCACTCATTATATATTCCTTTGCCACGCAGCCACACTAGCCCACTGTGAATCTGTAGGGATCGGTCCAGGCACTCCAGCTGCTTCCGTCGAAGGCACGAACCCGCCAGTGGTAAGTCCCCAAGGCCAAGTTCTCCGTCAACGCATGACTCGTCTGAGACGTCTCGACGTCGACAACAGTCTCGTTGAACTCGCTCTCAGTGGAAATCTGAAGATGATACAGCGCAGCGTTCTCCACTTCCTCCCACTCGAAGGTCGGATTCGGTGGCAGTCCCGTTTGTCCGTCCCAAGGGGACACGAGTCCCGGCTGGGCCACGATGACCACGAACAACGCCACCAGCACCAGCGTAATCGTGCTGAGGAGCTTCACCAGGATGTGCAGCGACGGACCAGCCGTGTCCTTGAAGGGATCTCCGACGGTATCGCCGACAACGGCCGCCTTGTGCGTCTCCGTTCCCTTGCCCCCGTACTTGCCCGCCTCGATGTACTTCTTGGCGTTGTCCCAAGCCCCGCCGCCTGTGTTCAGGACCAACGCGAGTATCACACCCGCGATCGTTCCGACCATGAGAGTGGCTCCGAGCGCTTCCGCCTTGAGCAGCAGACCGACCGCCACAGGACCGACGATCGCGATAACACCGGGTGCGATCATCTCCTTGAGCGCGCCCTTTGTGCAGATGTCCACGGACCTGGCGTAGTCGGGCTTGGAGGTTCCCTCCATTATGCCTGGGTCCTCCTTGAACTGGTCCCTCACATCGTTTATGATGTAGTAGGCCGCCTTTCCGACAGCCCTGATCGCAAGCGCGGCGAACAGGAAGACAATCACGACGCCCAGAATGCCGCCCACGAAGACTTCCGGCTTTGAGAGGTCGACCATCTCCAGGTGGGCTTCCTCCAGGTAAGCGTTGAACAAGAGGAACGCTGCGAGCGCGGCGCTGCCGACCGCGTACCCCTTCGTGAGGGCCTTCGTCGTGTTTCCCACCGCATCGAGCCTGTCCATCTTCTTCCTGGCCTCTGGAGCGCCCCCGGACATCTCTATTATCCCGGCAGCGTTGTCTGCAATCGGCCCGAACGTGTCCATGGCGAGGATATAGGCGGCCGTCGCGAGCATGCCCATCGTGGCGATGGCGGTTCCGTAGAATCCCCCGCCCGGAATGCGGCTCAGATCTCCAAGGAAGAAGGAAGCGAGAATCGCTATCGAGACAACCACCGCCGGAATGGCTGTGGCCTCCAAGCCGACACTGAACCCCTCGATTATGTTCGTGGCCGGTCCCGTTTGAGAGGACTTCGCAATCGCCTTCACCGGCCTGTACTTGGATTCTGTATAGTACTGGGTGATGAAAACGTAGGCGACCGAGGTCACCATCCCGATCACCCCGCAAAGGAAGAAGTAGAACCACGTGAGGTCGCTCACGGACCCAGAGCCCACCACGGGCTGCAGCATCGCCCAAGCCGCAAAGGCGAAGAACGCGGCGGCGAGAATGGTCGTCACGTAGTAACCGATGTTGAGCGTCCTCATCGGGTCTGAGTCCTCCTTGCCCTTCACCACGAGCACTCCAACGATCGTCGCAAAGAGACCGAACGCCCTGGCAACGAGCGGGAACAGGACTCCGTTAAGGCCGAAATAGGGGAACAGGGCCACTCCCAGGATCATCGCGCCCACGTTCTCCGCGGCGGTCGACTCGAAGAGGTCGGCGCCTCTGCCCGCGCAGTCGCCAACGTTGTCACCGACCAGGTCCGCGACCACCGCCGGGTTCCGCGGGTCATCCTCGGGGATGCCAGCTTCGACCTTCCCGACGAGATCGGCACCGACATCGGCCGCCTTGGTGTATATTCCACCGCCCAGCTGCGCGAAGAGCGCGACCAGGCTCGCACCGAAGCCGAAGCCCACTATGGAGAGGACCAGCTTACCCTGGGCCTCCGCACTGGACGGGTCAATCCCTAGGACCCAGCCGTAGATGTAATAGAGCAGCGCGACTCCCAGGAGGCTCATGGCGACTATCGCGAGTCCAGAGACAGCCCCGCCCCGCATGGCCGTGCGCACCGCGTCTGCGAGAGAGGTCCTGGCATTGTTCGCTGTCCTCGAGTTCGTTCTTATGGCGATGTGCATCCCGATGTACCCTGAGATGGCCGAGAACAGTGCGCCGAGGCCGAAGGCTCCCGCCGTCATCAGGCCCGCTCGAATGCTCGTCTCCAGAGGTTTCCCCGCCAACAGGTCGTTGGCGGAGATGGCTATGGCGAATATCGCGGCAAAGACCACCGCCAGAATGGCGATCGTCCTATACTGCCTCTTCAGGAAGGCCTTGGCGCCCTCCATGATGGCGTCCGCGATGCTCTTCATCTCGCTTGTTCCTCTGTCCTGCCTGAGTATGTCCCATGCGAGGTATCCAGCAAAGGCCAGGGCTGCCAGACCGGCAATCGGAACGATGAGAATCAGGTCCATCTTAGCTCACCTACAACGTTGCTCGTCCAGAATACTTGTTCGTATTTATTGTTTGGTTTGCTTCCCAACGCTCCCACAGGCGAGTCTCATTCTCAATTTGGAAATCCAGAGCAATAGGTTTATTATGAGAACCCAGGTAGAAGAGAGTGACCTCAGGTCAAGCTGGAAGAAATCCCGATGACGAGGCAGATGTCATCATGACCATACCCAGAGAGCCAATAGTAGAGGACCGGGAGCGATCCTGCCCTCTTTGCGAGTGCCTGGTACCGCTCGGTGCACACGAATGCCGCAGATGCGGGATGCTCATTCCGTCCGCGAAGAGGGTGATCAAGGAAAATCCGAAAAGCGAGAAGATCGAGACCCGCCCAGGACTCCCGACGATGCGGTTCAGATATACGTACATGATCAAGAGCGATGTGAGGGACCTCCCCTTCGATCTGGTTCTCGATGGTGTCCAGGATTGTGGGAGAGGGTTGTGCATCACCCGGGTCTTCCCGGACATCGTGACCAGGAGGTTTGGCGATGCCGAAATCCCAGTAATCTGGCTGTCGTCGACTGCTTCGGAGGACTGCATCAGACCTCGCGACCTTGAGAAGCTGTCCCTTGTCATAGAGAAGTTCATCAAGACCGGTCCATCGGTGGTTCTGCTTGACGGTATCGACTACCTGATAACGAACAACGGTTTCAAACCCATCTTGAGGCTCGTCCAGATCCTCACGGACTACGTAAGCGTACACAACTCCATTCTGCTCCTCACCGTAGCGCCTGGCGTGATAGACGAGGAGGATCTCAGCGTGCTGGAGAGAGAAGTGGATGAGATAATCTAGCAGGGTTCAGTATCGAGGATTTGTCTATTCCTGCCCCGTTTCAGAAACGGAATCCGTGGGAAGAGCCACACTGTTATTTTGTGTCCGTGTATATATATCCGGTGGGGCGGGGAGATTAGCGGTACATCTATTGGAGCATAGCCAGACACTTCAGTCAGAGGGGGATTTGGGGGGAGGCAAAGTCACAGCTTCCGCAAACACACAATCTCACATCCTGATGGCCAGACAGTACGATGTGATTTTGTGCAGATGGTGCCACATGGATAGAATACATGAAATCACCTGGCGAAAAGGATAAATAGCAACCAGTCGATTGAAATTACAATCGGACTCCTTGAGAATCGGTCAACGCTTGGGGGAGGGCAGTCACGGCAG
>JBHIBK010000057.1:0-8758 GCA_046759065.1 Thermoplasmata archaeon
CGGGAGAGGGATCACAGCGTAGAAGGATCCGTCGCTCTGGACTGGGATGTCGATGTTCGCAATCCTTAGACTAAGAGTTCTCAGGTCATTGGGAACGAGAGGCGAGATGTAATCATCGACGTTCCCGCGAACAGGGAGGACGTCCTCATTCGCCAACAAGGGCATGTCCAGGTTCATCGAGGGCGGCAGGGAGTCAGATATCACCGTGATCTGGATAGTGACGGAGTTCCCTGGGATGACCTCGGATGTGGCAAACCAGTCGACCGCCTTGACTACTATGATGTTCTCTCCAGGTGTCAGGGTGACGACCTTCTCAAAGTGCCCTGAGTTGTCCACAGGAACGGCCTCGTCTCGAATTATCACGGTCACGCCCCTGTCCGTGACCCCGCTGATGAGGGTCGAATTCTCTCGCGTGTAGATCGTGGCGGGTTGGTCAACGGAAATCTGCGGAGAGGCCGCGTCGACGGTGACATGATCTGTCTGCTCCGCAAGGTTCCCAGCGAGGTCGCGAATCGTGAACGTGATGTTGTGAACGCCATCGGATATGGGGGAGAGCGGGGCATAGCTCATCGTCCCGCCCCAATAGCCATACTCGAGCTTGGGACCCCTGTCGAACGGTATCAAGACGGTGGAGCGGGAGGTGACGTTCTCTCCATCGAACCAAACTTCTGCGGTCTCCGGATTGAGCTCTCCTCCTCTGTAGATGGCTGTCTTCGAATCGGAAACGGCGATGCCGAAAGCGAGACCTCCTTCGTTCACTCTGATCTGATCGGTGTAGTTCACGACGTTGCTCGGGGACTGAATCGTGAAGCCAGTCATAGTGGGTGCGACCCTGTCAAGGTTCAGCTCCACGGGCACCAGAACAGTGAGCGGTGCACTAGAAGGCCCGACATACAACGCACCCAGCATCTGCGCGTCCTCCGTGCCGCCCGCCAGATTCCATTTCAGAGAAACCTTTGAAATCACACCGGGCGGAACAATGTCGCCTGTAACCCCCTCGATTTCGAATCCCTCGCCCTGGACAAGAGACACGTCCATGTTGAACGTGCCCTCGGAACCGGCGAAGACGGAGTAGCCGAGAACCTTGATGAGATAGGGGGCCCCGATGTCGGCCTCATTGACGCCGGCTGTGTCTGGATCGTCCTCTGCTGTAGGTCGTATCAGCCTTACACGCTCATCGGCATCTGAGTCCGCATCGTAGGCTATGAACTCCTCGGGCTGAGCTTCGCCATCTGGAACGTTCCCAGTGCCTTTTCCGTCCAAGAATATTCCAAGATCAAGATCGGGGCAGGGCTTGGTAGTCGTCTCTCGGTCACTAGTTATGTGTACATCGAATATCAGAGCGCTAGGTCTAACCCTGACCACTCGGGTGTACTTCGCCTTGGCCAGAATCTCGATGAAACTGGCTCCTTCGGTCTTATCCTGGGGGACAGTCACATTCTTTAACTCAATGGGCAGAGAAGGCCCCGCCGATACTCCCCCGACGCCCTGCCATTGGGCCGCCGAGTGGATGTAAACGTCCCTCCTTCCGCTCAGATTGTTCGTGCTGATTCTGAGGAGCGAGGGGATTACCTCCATCGTGTTGACATTTCCCCAGACGCTCTCCTCGTGAGAGGTTCCGTTCAGAGCGCGATTCTGAATGGCGATTACATCCAGGCCACCCACAATCGTCGGCGCGACGATCTCCTCATTCCTCCCGGTCGTAGTGAAGACCGAAGTCGTTTCCTCGCTCCCGCCAAAGTTCCTGTAGAAGATGAACGGACCATACCGCGGTTCCTCGAACACCGCGTCCCCGAACAGTGAGAGACCGCCTTGACCGAATGCGAAGGCGTTCACATCCGTTCTATCGTAGTCCCAAGTTATGTCCAGGAGGAACTTCACGGACCCTGGGCTCATGAATTGACCCTGGTTCGGAACGTCCACGAAGTAGTATCGCCAGTCCCCCGATTTCTTCCCGTTGCCAAATCCGCCATGTAGCCTGTTCCCAAACAGGTCGTCCTGACCGGCCGGGAATCCGCCAAACTGGAACTGTGTGAAGTCTGATGGAACGTTCACCAGGATGGGAATGGTCGTCACTTTGTAGTATTGATAGTCAACCGTCACGTTCGTCCCCGCGGAGAGTGGCACCGTGAAGTGGACTATTCCGGTCTCAGGATACAGCGTGTAATCCGGGCCCTCCACCTGCGGAGTTCCGTCCTTCCACACGGTAACGTTCTTGACCGGGGTCTTGCTCAGACGTGCGTATAGCTGCGCCATGTTCTCATTGATGTGCGTCTCTCTCCTCTGCCCGATGTCTCCCCGCAGATAGACGGCGCCCTCATAGGATCCAACCGAAGCATCGGACCCGACGTCAATCGTGGCCGTGAACGAGTCGGACCCATTGGGACCGAGAGTCAGAGAACTGGTCGAAGTGGAGAGCCAGTTCCAGTCCTGCCGCTTATAGAAATCGAGAGCCACCTTGAATTCGATGTCCGGAGCACCGGGCTTCCCGGGTTGTATGCCTGGCCTAAGGCCGATGACGAGCCCGTCATGCGTTCTCTGGGCAGGATTGTGTATCCTGCCTTGATAGAGGTTGGCATCTGGATACGCGATCAGCATTCGATTGAGGTCGCTGTAGCTGGCGACGGCAGGATTGGCCATCCCACCGCCCCGCCACGTCCAGTCGTAGATATCGAGGAAGTAGCTCTTGTCGGTCGTGCCATCCAGGTTGGTGTCGAGAAAGCTCTGGTTGGTGAACACTGTTACTTTGAGGAGCTCGGTCTCAAGCCAGTTCGTGACGTTGATATCTGTCAGCTTCATCCCGAAACTGTCATAGACGCCTGGGTCCTCCATCCCGAAGAGGTTCATCATCCTGATCACGGTCCATACGGCCTCATTCTCCGACCCCGTGGTGAAGCTGTAGTTCACCGTGTCTATCCTCTTGAACACCGCGTCCGACACGAGGATCTCATCGGTCCAAGTGGAATCGTGATTCCTCACGACGAAGTCCTGCGCATCAGTCTCATTTGCGTGAATCAGATGGGTGAAGGCCTCATACTTGATACCATGATAGTCCCCTGGCATCCAGTCATTCGGAGATACGCTGAACCCGTCCTCGTCATGGGCGATCTTGGTCGCCCTGTCCGCATTGGTCCTCCCTGCACCTTGTGACAATATGTCGTAGCTCAGATCATCCGCGCTGCTCATGAGGATGGATTGAGCGGTCGTGGCATTTGGGAACTCACCGTGGGCGTCCTTGTATGCCTGATAAATCAGGGCGAGGATTGACGCGGTGCCCGGCGATGCCAGGCTGGTTCCCGCCCAAAGATCAGTCGCCCTCGTTCCATCGTAGGGTCTGTGTTGGACCTGATTCAAGGGAGTCGCTCCGAAAGCCATCCTGCCATTTGTGACGACGTCGGGCTCAGGTCTCCCGAGGGCACTAGGACCTCTGCTGGACTCCGCCGCCATCTCCCCGAAGTTGGGATTCAAGCCTTTCTCGAGCCCGGCTATCCGCCTGTACTGGAAGTCGGTCGAGGATCCCACAGAGACCACTCCCGTGGATGTGGAGGGAGTGGTGACGGTCCCGTAGCCATGGCCAGCATTCCCTGCCGAAACGGTGAAGGTCACCTTGCCCTCTGCTTCCTTATTGACCAACCAATCAAGGAACCGGGACCAGAAATCAAGACCCGCTTCATAAGTACCAGCGAACCCGAAGCTGTTTGTGACGATGTTCGCCTCATCCCCAGTATTCGGCTCCCCATCGTATCCTTCGATGGCGAAGAGCCAACCCTCAACATAACTTCCGAAATAGATGTTCGCGATCGGCAGGATTTCAGACCCAGGGGCAAAGCCTATGACTTGAGGTTCGGAAGGCTCATCCATCCGCGAGTCGTCAAAGTACGTGCTGATTCCCTTGCCCACGATGCTCGAGGCTATCCGCGTCCCATGACTGAAATCAAGGTCGAGAGCGCCCATGAAGGCGACCAAGGTTCCGTTCTCTGGAATCACTTGTTGTTCTTCGAGTCCGTTCCGCTTGACGTAGACGTCCGAGTAGGGAATGGGGATATAGATAAGAGACTGATTCACGGGATTCCAGTAGTTCTGAGCAATGAAGTACACAATCCCGCCCGAGACATCGGCTATGCCGTCTCCGGAGTTCCATCGAGTGTAGTCGAGCGACCCGTCCGTGTGCTCTGAGAGTGTGGCCCTCTGCACCAAGTCCTCGGAAGGAACGGTCACATATTCCCACAGTTTCACGCTTCTGTCCTCACCGCCAGTAGCGACCCAAGTCGCGTTGGGTGCGAAGTCAGCTCCACCAACCCATCTCTTAGTGAGCTCGCCGCTCACGATCTCGTCATGAGCTCCGGTTATCCTCACCCTGTAGGTGTAGTTGTTCAGGTATGTGACGTCCCAGAGGACGAGAGTGATGTCATTGGTGAATGTGGCATTTGATGTGGTCAGGAGCAACGTCCCGTCAAGGGACCACGAGATGTCGAGGATCATCTTTGTGAGTCCGTGGGCGAATTCCGGACTGCCCTCGGCAGGACCCACAACGTTCCGTACGATGAGGGCTCCATCTCCTCTGGCAATCGCAAGGCGGGTTCCATTCGGATTAAAGCTGATCGCGGTCGGTGACTCGTAGACGAAACTGGTTATGGGTGTGCCAGTCGGATAGTGAATCATGATGTTGTCATCGAGGGACGCTGATGCGATTATGTCCAAGAAGGACCAGTCCACGGACGTGACTTCATCCGTGTAACTCGCGATTTCCGTCGGTGCCCCAGTGGCAATGTCCCAAGCCTTTACTGATCCATCCATAGAACCGGATACCAGCTTGTTGCCCGAAGGAGACCAGGCGAGAGATGTCACGCCGGCGGTATGGCCAGAGAGAACAGTCTCCACCTGCTCAGTGGCGACGTTCCATATCACTATGTTGTTGTCCCCGTTGCCCGATCGGTCATCGTACGCGGCCGCGAGACGATTGGGATCGGTGGGGGACCACTGAACGTCCCTGACCCTCCCCATGTGGGCATTGAGATAAGTGAAAAGTGAACCGTCAGCAGCGTTCCACACGATGACCGTATGATCAAAGGAACCGGAAGCGATCTTCAGTCCGTCAGGCGACCAGTCAACGGACGATACTCCCATGGAGGGGTCAAAGAAATCCGCATAGCACGTCTCATCGAACAGTGTCCCCTGACCAACCCAGTCCGCAGGATGCCATGTCATGTTCGCATCGTACTTCCCTAGTTTCTTGATTGGCTTGTCATTCCGGAAATCCTTGTTGTGATCGAGGTCCACATACACAGTGTCATAGACATGAGACTGGGCCTCATCCACGACCAGCACTCTGGAGAGCGGATAGTTCTCGTCAGGGTGATCTCCAAAGAGGTAGTCGCCGCTCTTGCTCGTGTTTGTCATTATATACTCAAGGGGCCAGGAGAAGTTGGTGTTGGGCTTCCCCTCGATTGTATCATCTGGCCTGGTGTATGTATGTCTCCAGAATCCCCTTCCGACCACCGTGAAGGCTGAGAGGATTGTTGTACTGTTGTCCCACTGTGGAGTGGTGAAGTCCACGTTTGGATCGCTATATACCGTGTCCATGGCATGAGACCGATTGACCCCGCATGAGAATAGCTCCACGGAGATCTCAGCGGGATCTCCAAGGTACTTCTTGGGAATGCTGAACTCCACGAAGGCCTCCATGAGGTCGAAGTCCCAACCGCTGTAGGATATGTTTCCCTTTATTGGCTCCTCAGTGATGTTGATGCCACCGTCCCATCCTAGTCCTTCCCATTTGTAGACCGTCGCATTCTCTATTGTATCGTTCTTGTCCCAGCGGCCTCTTGGCTGGAGTCCGTTGTGGTCCATGTAGACCGCAAACTCGGGGGCATGTGAGGGTATGGCTTCGATATAGTTATCGAGAGAGTCGTTGGTCGCTCCCCCCGGCCATGTGGTATTGATATAGAGACCAAAGGTCACGTTCGTCTGGTTTGTGAGAGTGTTGAAACCAAAATACCAGTTGAACTTGTCCTGTGTGACATAGAGGGAGAACAGATTGAAATCATTGCCCTCGTCAGCTGGAATCGATGGGACCAAGGTTATGTCGGAGTTCGAGTCTGTAGCCACGAGTTCGCTCCCATCAGTCCAGAAATCGTTCCTTCCATCTATCTTCACGGTGTGCGTCACATTCCTATCCGTGGAGGTCGTGTTGGCATACCACGATTCCGCAGCGTCTGTGGCGTACGGATAGCCTCCATAAAGGATGTAAGAGGATAGCGAAGCGGGGTCATATGCCATCGGCCATCCGTCGTAGTATTGTAGATAGGGTTTGTCCGCAAGTGTGGCAGGATCCACAACTGAGGCATTGAATCGCATGCCCTTTCCGAGCAGTTCGGGATGTGAGAAGTCGACACCGTCGTCGATGACCGCGATCTTGACGCCGTCACCCTTCCAACCCCTCTGCCAGGCGGCTTGGACACCGTGGTTTATAGAGGAATTGAGGTTGCTGGGAAGCATGTCGCGATCCCATGATAATGTGTCTATCTTCTCGGCCAAGTGCGGTTCTGGCTGGAGATACTTCACGACAGAAATCGTCGAGGGAAGAGAGGCCACTTCGTCGATGGAAAGGCCGGGAATTTCAAGAACCGGAAACGCCAAACCGTCCCCGCCGGAGGTCCCGACCAACCCCTCATACTCATACTTCTCCAACGTCATCGCAAGTTCCGCCACGTCCGCGGTCGCAACAATGACCTTTTGCAGTGCTTTCGAGTTCCTGGCGGACTCCAACGCAGGATCCATGTTTGGCAGCGCTCCTTCTGGAACTTGCTCCTCGATGCCAGGAGAGAGAGCTGTTGTGGCTCCATCGTGAGCAGGAGCTTCGGCGGTCTCCTTACCATCTGGCACAACAACGATTCCAGAAAGTAGCATCATCCACACCAAGAGTGCACAAATGGCACTTCGCCCGGGCCTCATCTTATTCCTCCTCCATCAGCCAGTATGAGAACGAACCAACAGCATCATATGGTCCTCAGGTATTTATAGCTAATCGAGTGCCTCGCCACCCATCCAGACATCGCCAATGGCCCCATTGGAAAGTCTAAAATAGCCTCCCCTGCTTTGCAACACACCCAGACGGAAGGACCTCGATGGCTCTCAGAATCTTCGACACAAAAAGCGACTCTTTGAGGGAATTTCATCCCGCAGATCCAGTTGCAGTGAGGATGTACGTTTGCGGTCCCACCGTCTACAGCGACGCTCATATCGGACACGCCAGGTCCTATGTCTGCTTCGATGTCATGAGAAGATATCTGGAGTATCAGGGACATCAGGTGAGCATGGTCATCAACATCACGGACATAGACGATGTCATAGATACCAAGGCTGAGAGGTTGGGAGAGAATCCAGAAAGCGTTGCCAAGCGCTACGAGAAGAGATTCCTCGAGGACCTCCGGATGCTCAATTTGAGGCCTCCACAAGCAACCCCAAGGGTCTCCGAGAGCGTCGCGGACATGATCGAAATCATCGAGGACCTCAATGAGAATGGATACATCTACGATGTGGGCGGCAATTACTACTTCCGAGTCGGTCTTCCAGGTGGTTACGGCCAACTCACCCATGAGTCCCCAGAGAATCTCTTGGCCGACAAGGCCAAAATCGGGAACCGCGAGAACCCCTTCGACTTTGTGATCTGGAAGAAAGGCAAGGAAGGGACGAAGACGTTTGATGCCTCCTTCGGCCGAGGCAGACCTGGATGGCATATCCAATGCTATTCGATGATGCGAAGGTTCCTCGGTGATACAATCGACATTCATGGGGGAGGCGAAGACCTGAAGTTCCCCCATCACGAAAGCAACATCCTGCTCTCCGTGGCCCACCAGGGCAGAGACATAACGAACTACCACGTGCACAACGGCTTCATTACGCTGGGGAAAGAGAAGATGTCCAAGTCCCTCGGGAACTTTGTCCCGCTTCGAGACATATTCGAGCGGTCTACCGGCTCGGCGGTCCGCTTCTATCTCTTGCGCACCCACTACAGAGAAACGATAGACTATGATGAAGAGGCCATCGGGAAAGCGCAGAATGACGTGAACGTCGTCTTTCGCCTAGTGCTTGACCTGGAGAAGATTCAGAGAAGGGGAGAAACACGCGACCCTGTTGAACAGACCATCACGTCACTGAGGAGGAGATTCTTGGGCTCAATGGATGATGATTTCGACACTTCAAAGGCGACCTTGGTGTTACTCGAGCTTGTCGATTTCGTTTCGCCCATGCTTCCCGACCTGAGGGCAAACGAGGCTAGGCTGGTTTTGAATTTCCTCGAAGAGACAGATACGATTCTCGGGCTAACTGGAGCAAACTGAAATCTATTTAAGCGAAGATAACATTAGTGCGAAGGCAAGGTGTTGGATTGGTAGAGTTCAAGGCAATCATCGCAGACCCAAAATCGGGGACAAGCTACTCCACGATGATTGGAGGGCACCAAGCAAATTCCCTCGTTGGGAAGAGAATCGGAGATGAGATAGACGGTATTTTCGTTGACCTTCCTGGATACAAGCTCAAAATCACTGGAGGGTCGGATAAGACCGGGACGCCCATGCGCAGAGACATCCCGGGGGGAAGGAAGAAGAGGGTTCTCGTGACGAAGGGTGTTGGCTTCAGACCAAAGGACAAGGGTGTCAGGAAGAGGAAGACCTTCCGTGGAAATGCGATTTCACAGGAGATTTCGCAGCTCAACCTTCGGGTTACGCAGAGAGGCCCCCGATCGATTGAGGACAGT
>JBHIBK010000058.1:0-8698 GCA_046759065.1 Thermoplasmata archaeon
ACCTACGCATCTTTTTCTGTCAGAAGCTTTGAGTCCTTCCCCTCGCATGGAGAGGTCTGGACATCGGAACGGTATCCTTGGGCCAAATCCCAAAATGACGATATTAGTGTTTTGCCTTGCGAGGATGACAAAGAGTTATATACGCACGATGTATCGCTCTTGAGAGCTCAAAGACCCCTACTGAAGGTGTTATTGTGAAGGAATCTGATGAGGAAGGAATTGGAAAGGTCACAGTCGAGGAGCTAGTTAGGAAGGCCAAGATTCCGGGGGAATTGGCCATGAAGTATCACCCTTTCTATCAGGGAAAGATAGAGGTGGCACTCAAGGCGCCTGTGAGGGACTTCAACGATTTTGCCATCTGGTACACTCCGGGCGTGGCCGAGCCCTGCACGGTCATTCACAAAGACAAAGAACAGGCCTATGTTCAGACGAACAAATGGAACACCATCGCGATCGTCACGGATGGAACGAGGGTTCTTGGGCTAGGCGACATAGGCCCCGAGGCGGGTCTTCCCGTGATGGAAGGGAAGTCTCTCCTTTTCAAATACCTCGGTGGCGTCGATGCATTTCCCATCTGTCTTGACACGAAGGACCCCGAGGACATAATAACATGCGTCAAGTGGCTTCAACCCTCCTTCGGAGGCATAAACCTTGAGGACATAGCCCATCCGAAGTGCTTCTACATATTGGATCGATTGAGGGAGGAGATGGACATCCCGGTCTGGCACGATGACCAGCAGGGGACCGCGACCATCGTTGTGGCGGGCTTCATCAATGCGGTCCGACTGGTCGGGAAGAGGATAGACGATGTCCTCATCTCCATGATTGGCGCAGGTGCCGCGAACATCGCGACCGCCAGGGTCCTCATAGCAGCTGGTGTCCCGATCGGGAACATCATCATGGCGGACAGCAAGGGAACACTTCACCCGGGAAGGACGGATTTGAAGGAGAAATATCCAGACAAGTGGAAGATGAGCCTGGAGTCCAACAGCGAGGGAAGAACGGGTGGAATCCCAGAAGCGATGAAGGACACGGATGTTTGCATTGCTGCTTCACTGCCGGGGCCTGGGACCATAAGACCCGAATGGGTGTCGTCAATGGCATCGGACGCCATCATCTTCCCCGTTGCCAATCCCATTCCTGAGATTTGGCCGTGGGAGGCCAAGGAGGCCGGGGCGCGCATAGTGGCCACCGGAAGGTCCGATTTCCCAAACCAAGTGAACAACTCACTCGGCTTCCCCGGGATATTCAGGGGAACGCTTGATGTCAGCGCGAGAACTATCACGGACGAGATGTGCATTGCCGCCGCGTACGAGCTCGCAAAGACCGCCGAGGACAACGGGATTCACGAGGAGTACATAGTCCCGACGATGGACGAGTGGGAGGTCTTCCCAAGAGAGGCGACCGCCGTCGCCATGAAGGCGATGGAGCAAGGCGTCGCCCGAAAGAAGCTGTCGCGGCAGGAGATATTCGAAAGAGCTGAGTTCCTCATCCGAAGGGCGAGGGAGCAGACCAAGACCCTGATGGGGAACGAACTGTTCATCCCGCCCGCTCCGGACTGAATCAGCCGAACATGGCGAGGTGAGGCTCGCGTGTTACAGGCTTGGCCTGTTGCTCCAGCTTCCTGTAGCTTTCCTCTATCTCTTTTGCCTGTTCGTACAGCGGCTCGAGGTCAATCTCGACCTCGGGGATGAGAAGGTCAGCTGCTTTTACAAGTTCCGCAGCGGCGTGAGCATCGGGGAACTCGGGTCTGGCCTCGGCCAAGAGGCTTTCCACCTGGATGTTCCTCCATCTTCCCTCGTTGAGCAGTACACCGGAAACGCCTGATATCATCGCCACCTCCAATTGCTCGATACCGTTTCTCGCAAGCTCTTCCCGAGCTTCGTCCGTGCTCCCGACGCCCCACACCATTGGGCCCTCTCTTGAAAGGTTCTCTTCGATGTGCTCGGCGGGAAGGCCCTCGAGGCATATCACCCTCTCACATCCCTGCTCAGCGGCCCAAGAGAGAATGGATCTCGCGATCGGTCTATGCAGAGTTGTGGGTAGCGGGAACTCAGTTATGAAGACCGCCAGCTTGATGTCCTCTCTCGCGTAAATCCGAGCGGGAAACTTCGGCTTGGCTGAGTATATCATCGACACCGGAGGGAAGTGCTCCGATTCGAGCGCGCAAATCTGATCAAGATTCAGCGCGGAAATCATGTAACTGCATGCGATCGTGCTGACGAGCCCCACGGTGGGGAATCCCTCAACTACCGTCCCTCCCCTGAGGTCGAAATCCTTGAACTTCCTAACTTCAATCTCAACGGTCATTCTTCATCCCTCCACCTCAATCAGTCCTCGCCTATTAAACCCTTGGCGGAATTCGACTTGGAGAGTCGAAACACCATCAGTGGAAGAAAAAAGTGGTGCCTTGAACGCTTCCGCCAAAAGGCGTCTCAGCCAAACTCGAAACCTTTAAATCGACTCGCTGAATACGGCAGATGAACCCATGAAGAAGGTGGAAACCCTCGCAAGAATCAAGGATGCTGAAGAGCAAGCGAACAAGATGAAAAGCGACGCTCAGAAGGAGAAGGAGAAGACAATTAGGAACGCAAAGAGGGAGAGCCTATTCGTTTTCGAGAGCATGGAGAAGAAGGCCGCAGACTTCTACAGAGAGAAGCTCGGCGAGGTCGAAGCTGAGATTCAAAGGGAGAGGGAGAAGCTTCTCACCGCGGGAAGGGAGGAGGCGGAGGCACTGAAGGTCCAGGCTTCGGCCAAGATTGATGACGCTGTTGATTTTCTGATTAAGAAGTTCGAGGATGGGGTACTCCATGCTGAGACCGAAAGAAATGAGTAGGGTTCTCGTCCTCGGACCCAGAGAAACCCTCGATGAGGTCGTGGAAGCTCTCTATCAAGAGGAGCTGGTCCACATACTGGACTTCACCGAGCAGGATGAGACGTTCTCCATCGGGAAGCCCTTGGAGAGGGCGTCATCCGTCTCTGAGGACTTGGTCAAGCTAAGGTCCATTTCCAGCATCCTTGAGGTCGAGGAGAAGGGCGAGACGGAAGCTCTGGAAATCGACGAGGAGCTCAGGGGGAAGATACGCGCGCTCGAAATCAACCTTTCTGAGACCGACGAGTCGCGGAAAAGAACGGAAGAACTGCTGAGCACGTTGAACACGCGCATCGAACAGATGAAACCCTACGCTTCGCTCCCGTTGACATTGGACATGTACGAGGGCTATGAGTCCATTTCCGTTTTCGCTGGACGTGTCACGAAGGACCTTTCCGATATCGGTTCCCATCTGGACAGCTATGAGCTCTTTGAAAAGGACCGCTTCATCGCCCTCTTCGTTCCTGTTGAGAAGACGGAGGAGGCTTCATCGTACCTTGGGAGCAAGGGCTTCACCCAGGCGGAAATCCCCGATGTGGAGGGCGACCTGAAGGAGCTTCTGACCAAGATGACCGCGCAGAGGGAAAAATGGGAAAAGAAGCTTGGAACGACGAAGAATAGACTTGAGAAGCTGAGGGAGAAGTACTCCAAGTTCATCCTGTCCGCCGAGAATACGTTGGCGGTCGAGTCGGAAAAAACGGAAGCCCCGCTGAGATTCGCAACGACCGATCACACATTCATAATTGATGGCTGGGTTCCGACGAATGACACGAAGAAGCTGAAGGAGGTCCTCGAAGGGGTAGAGGGGATCTTCGTGGACGCCATCGACACGGAGGACGAGGAACCGCCTGTACTTCTTGACAATCCCAAGGTCCATGTGAGGAGATTCGAGTTCCTCATTCGCATCTTCTCGACGCCGAGCTACAATGAGATCGACCCCACTCTCGTGCTTTCTCTGATATTTCCGATTTTCTTCGGACTCATGATAGGCGACCTTGGATACGGAATAGTCATGATGCTCTTCGCAATGGGACTGAGGGGGAAGCTGAAGGCGATACCGGAGCTCTACAATCTGATGTGGGTTCTCTTCATTTCGGGTCTCTTTGTTGCGATCTTTGGCATGTTTCTCTATGGCGACCTCTTCGGCATCCCGTTTCACGCAGAACACGCCAAAAACGTTTGGGATGGCTATGACCAGATGGGAATCTACATCCCTTATCATGCCCCCATCCACAAGGTCTCTGAGCTCGGGGCCATGGATCTCATCGCCCTCTCCATCCTAGCATCGGGAATACACCTAGGAATTGGGTTCTTCTTCGGCATCCTCAATGAACGAAAGCAGAACAAGAAGCACGCACTCGCGAAGTTCGGATGGCTCCTCGTTCTTGGTGGCCTCTTGGTTGTTCTCTTGAGAATAGCCGCTCAGAAAGAAGACCTGGTCACCTCCCAATTCCTTTGGCACAACGAGCTGGCGAACCTTGCGTACCCGATTCGGGATGGGCTTTTGTATTCCTTCCTGTTCTTCGATTCTCTCCAAATCTCCGTTGCGGGCGTTGGTCTCGTCGTCGCCGGGATACCGTTCCTTCTCCTGGGAGAAGGAGGACTCGCGATCATAGAGATAGTCAGTCTCATCGCGAACATGTTCTCATATACGAGAATCGCAGGTGTTGCGGTGGCCAAGGGGGCAACAGCGCTCGCCTTCAATGAAGTTTGCATGCCGATGATATTCGGTTCCGGTGGCAACATTGGAATGATGATCGGGGGACTCGTCGCCCTATTCTTCGCTCATGCGATGATATTCTTCTTGGGTGCGATTTCGGCAGGCATTCAAGCCCTTAGACTTCATTATGTGGAATGGTTCTTAAAATTCTTCAAGGGAAATGGATCTGATTTCAAGCCTTTCGGATTGAAACATGTACAGGAGGTGTGAAAGAATGACAGACGCAGGTATGATGGCTCTATCGGCCGCCATTACGATGGCTGGAGCATCCATAGCTACGGCATGGGCAGAGAAGGCCGTGGGTGCTGCAGCGGTTGGAGCGATGGCTGAAAACGAAGCCCTGTTCGCAAAAGGAATGGTTTTCATGGTGCTCCCGGAAACCATCGTTCTGTTCGGTTTCGTTATGGCCTTCCTATTGTTGGGAAAGATATAGCCGCAGGAAAAAGGGATTGAGTATGGGACTTGAGTCCGTAGTCAAGGGAATCCTAGAAGCTGGAAGAAGAGAATCCCAGGAGATAGTCAGCGAAGGCAAGAAAGAAGCGGAGAAGATAATTAGCGATGCGAAGAAGAAGGGAACTGAGGAGATGAACAGGAAAGTGGAAGATGCTGAGGTTGAGGGAGAGAAGAGACGAGTGCAAGACCTCGCAAGGGCCGAACTCGAAGTGAAGCGGTTAGCACTCGAGGCTCAAAAGGAGATCTTGGACAAGGTCTACTCTAGGGCTCTGGAACGTCTCCGAACCCTGCAATCAAGCGACTTGATACTCAGACGACTCCTCAGCTCCCATTCCGCCGACGTGATGACGGGAAAGGTCTACTCGAACGAGAAAGACAGGATGACTGTTCAGTCCGTCGTGGGTGCAAGCTTCGCAGGAGCGAGGCCGATCCTCGGCGGTGTGGTCATCGAAAGCTCGGATGGAAGGAGTACCATTGACCTCACATATGAGACGCTGATGCAGGCGACTTGGGAGAACTCCATAAGGGAGGTTGCTGACGTCCTATGGCCACAGTAGAAACGCTGATATCGAAGCTCAAACTGCCGATCGAGCTTGGCAACTATCCCTATGTCTGCGCAAGGGTGAAGGGAAAGAAGAGCAAACTTCTCGCCAAGGATGCGTACGCAAGGCTCCTCAAGATGGAGATTCCCAGCATCTCACGGTTCCTGGGTGAGGGTCAGTACCGAGAGGAGCTGCTTGCCCTCGGGGCCAAATACTCCGGGGTTGACCTCATCGAAATGGCAACGCGCGACAATCTGGCACAGGTGTTCACGCAGATAATCAGGTTCTCGGAGGCCGACCTCAAGACAATGGTTTCTAGGTTCCTGGACCGCTGGGACGTGTGGAACGTCAAGACCATCATCCGAGGGAAATCCTGTGGCGCTTCGCAGGAAGAGATTCTTGAATCTCTCGTTCCTGCTGGCTCATTCTCCCTGGAGTTCCTTGGGAAGCTCGCTGAGAAAGAGACCATAGAGGAGGTCATGGAAGAACTCAAAGCCACGATCTATTACGTCGCCCTCCAGGAAGCCAAAGGCAAGAATGAGGAGTTCCCGCCAGTCGCTGTTTTCGAGGATGCCCTTGACCATGCATACTATTCCTATCTTCTTGAAACCGTGCCTCCGACAACCCTGCCCATGCAACTGTTCAGGATGTTTATTCAGAAGGAGATCGATATGGTCAATCTCAGGACGCTTCTCAGGGCCAGGGAGGAGGTTGATAGGATTGAGCGCGATATCTTCATCGAGGGCGGATTGGAACTGCCAAAGGCGAAGTTGGAATCCCTGGTTCCACTGTCGGTCGAAGAGCTGTTACCAAGACTGCGGAAATGTTCCTTCTACGAGGAGATTTCCGGACCCCTCAGGGAAATGGAGAAGGAAGGTTTGAACAAGGTTGTCAGAGCCCTTGAGAAGCATCATCTGAAGGAGGCATCGAAATACTCGCATATTCATCCCCTCTCGATACTTCCCGTCCTGGACTATGTAATATCAAAGGAGATTGAGGTGGAGAACATCAGGATAATTGCCCGCGGGAAGCGGGATGGCCTGAGCGAATCCACAATAACAGACCTTCTGGTGATATGAGTGGAAATCGCGGTTGTCGGTGATGAGGATTTCGTTCTCGGCTACAAGTTGGTGGGAATCAGGAAGACATATCCAGCAGAGGATGAGAAGCTGGAGTCGGTCATCGACGGCGTCCTGATGGACGAGAAGGTCGGCATCCTCATCCTGTCGAGTCGGTCCTTGGGCAAGGTCAGCGCAGGTTCCAAGAGGAGGATCATGTCGAGCTCGCATCCCGTCGTGATTAGCGTTGGCGTCGAAGAAGAAGAGGACCTGAGGGAGAAGGTCAAGAAGGCAATTGGAGTTGATTTGTACAAGAGCTAGGGGAGGAAATGAAATGGAGGAAATCGAGAGACCCGAGGTGACACGACCCATGGGGGAGACAGCAGGCGAGATCTACCGTGTCGCGGGTCCAGTCGTCACTGCAACCGGCATCCATCCGAGAATGTATGACGTGGTCGCAGTAGGTCATGAGAAGCTGATGGGAGAGGTCATCCAGATAGTCGAGGAGAAGACCATCATTCAGGTCTATGAGGACACGAGTGGCATCAGGCCGGGGGAGCCGGTGCATGACACCAAGTCCCCTCTTGTCGTAGAACTGGGCCCGGGTCTTCTGGGGACCATCTACGATGGCATTCAGAGGCCGTTGATGGTTCTCACGGAGACCATGGGGGACTTCATTCTTCGAGGCGTTACCGCTCCAGGTCTCAACAGGGAGAAGAGGTGGGCGTTCGCCCCCACGGTCGCCGTGGGCGATGCGGTCCAGGGTGGGGCCGTCATAGGAACGGTGCAGGAGACGCCCAACACCGAGCACAGAATCCTGTGCCCGCCGAACATCTCGGGAAAGGTAGTCAACATCAGGGAAGGGGAGTTCACCGTCACCGATACGGTTTGCACGCTCGACGGCGGGCAGAAGATCGAGCTCATGCAGAGATGGCCCGTTCGCGTGGCACGACCGTCCGCTGAGAAGCTGATGCCCACGATCCCCCTGATAACGGGACAGAGAGTGCTGGACACGTTCTTCCCCGTCGCAAAGGGTGGGACGGCGGCCATTCCTGGCGGGTTCGGTACCGGGAAGACCGTCACGGAGCACCAGTTGGCGAAGTGGTGCGACTCCGAGATTGTCGTCTACATAGGATGCGGGGAGCGGGGGAACGAGATGACGGAAGTGCTCACCGATTTCCCCAAGCTGGAGGACCCGAGGACGGGCGCCCCGCTCATGGAGCGTACGGTGCTCATCGCGAACACGAGCAATATGCCCGTTGCCGCCAGAGAGGCCTCGGTCTATACGGGAATCACTATCGCTGAATACTACAGGGACATGGGCTATGACATCGCGCTCATGGCTGACAGCACTAGCAGGTGGGCGGAGGAAGGTTATCCCGCTTATCTTTCCTCTAGGCTGTCCGAGTTCTATGAGCGAGCGGGGCGGGTGAGGACGCTCTCCGGAGCGGAAGGTTCCGTCAGCGTCGTTGGAGCGGTGTCGCCGCCGGGCGGGGACTTCTCCGAGCCCGTGACCCAGGGAACGCTTCGCATCTCGAAGGTCTTCTGGGCCCTTGACACGAGGCTCCGGGAGAGGCGGCATTTCCCGTCCATCAACTGGCTCACGTCCTACAGCCTGTACAACCCCATCCTGAGCGACTGGTACGTGGAGAACGTCAGCCCGCACTGGTCCGAGCTCCGTGAATGGGCGATGGCCGTTCTCCAGCGCGAGGCCGAGCTTCAGGAGATCGTCCAACTCGTGGGTTCGGACGCACTTCCCGAGGACGAGCAGCTCACGCTCGAAGTCGCCAGGATGATAAGGGAGTTCTTCCTGCAGCAGAACGCGTTCCACAGTGTGGATACCTTCGCACCCCTGGAAAGACAGTTCGAGCTGCTTTCGACCATCGAGAAATTCTCGGACCTGGCGAAGAAGGCCCTGTCCCTCGAGGTGACCTACCAGGAGCTGGCTGACCTGGAGTCCATCGTGCTCCTGGGCAAGCTGAAGTTCGAGGAGGACTTCGCGGACGAGCACAAGAGAGTCATGGACAAGATGGACGAGGAATTCAGGAAACTG
>JBHIBK010000059.1:0-8633 GCA_046759065.1 Thermoplasmata archaeon
GGCTTAGGGTCCATTCTCCGAAAACCGAAAGATAGAAATAAGCTCTTTGAGTAGAAGGAGGCCCCAGAAGGTGATAGAATGCCCCTAGATTTGGACTTAAGCAAATTCAAGTTTGGCACCGAACTTCTAAAGAGGGGATTTGCGAAGATGCAGAAGGGCGGTGTCATCATGGACGTCACAAACGCCGAGCAGGCGGTAGTCGCTGAAGAAGCGGGCGCCGTAGCGGTAATGTCGCTCGAGAGAGTTCCCGCCGACATCAGGGCCACGGGTGGAGTTGCTAGAATGGCCGACCCAAAGAAAATCGAGGAGATAATCGACTCCGTGACCATACCTGTAATGGCAAAGGCAAGAATCGGTCATTTTGCAGAGGCCCAGGCTTTGGAGACCCTTGGAGTCGACATGGTCGACGAATCGGAGGTCCTAACTCCCGCAGATCCGTTCTTTCACATAGACAAGAAGGAGTTCAAGATTCCCTTCGTCTGTGGGGCCAGGAATCTCGGCGAAGCGGTCAGGCGGATGTTCGAGGGCGCGGCGATGATACGAACGAAGGGGGAGGCTGGAACAGGAAATGTCGTTGAGGCGGTTCGTCACATGAGACTAATGAACTCTTCTATTCGCAGGCTCGGCGAGTTGTCAGAAACGGAAATGCACAGGACCGCCCAGAAATTCGCGGAGAAGTATCTGGTTCTCGCTGAAACCGCGAAGTCCCAGATGGCAGACGAGGACGTTGATTTCTCGACAATGACGATATTTGGCGGAAAGACCTATTCCGTGATGGTCGAGGAGATTCACAAGGTCATGAATGAGGTTGTCGGAATGGGGAGGCTCCCCGTGGTGAATTTTGCCGCGGGCGGTATCGCCACCCCTGCTGACGCGGCGATTATGATGCAGCTCGGTTGTGATGGTGTGTTTGTTGGCTCAGGGATTTTCAAGTCGGAGAATCCTCCAGTCAGGGCGAGGGCGATTGTCGAGGCGGTTACGAACTTCGATACCCCCGCGGTCGTTGCTGAGGTCTCAAAATCATTGGGGGATCCTATGAAAGGTCTTGACATGAGTGAGATTCCCGAGCACGAGCGACTTCAAGAGCGCGGGATTTAGCGGCTTCAGTAGCGATTTCCATGAGCCTTTCCACTCCGTCGCCAGTCAGTGCTGATACTTGGATTCGGGACGATTCTCCACTCATCAAGTCGGACTTGTTTTCCGTTGCCACTAGGGGTATTTCGCGGAACTGCTCAGAGACGGTCCTCAAGAGGGCTTCTTGGCTTGATATCTCATAGCCGCATATCTCAGTCATATCGAGGATGAATATTATTGCATGTGCCAAGAACCTCAGAGCGGCGATCGCCTGCTTTTCTATCTCGTTCCTCTCTGACATCTCTCTGTCAAGAAGACCAGGTGTATCGATTACCTGGAACCTAGTGTGGTTCTGGTCAAAATGACCCAGGGAAACCTTCTTCGTCGTGAAGGGATAGTTCTCCACCGTTGGGGTTCCAGAGGACATCGCTCTCACAAGTTGTGATTTCCCAACGTTCGGATATCCAGCTATGACTATCGTGGGCACATTGGGGTCGATTGAGGGCATTTTGCGCATCCGTTTTCTCGCCTCTACCAGGAAGTCTAGATCGTCAGAAATCTGCTTCACAATCGATGAGATGCGCCCATAAGCTTCCTTCCTCTGTCTTTCTATCTCTTCGTATCTCTTGCTTCTCCGAATTCCTCTGATGTAGGAAACCTTCACTTCTCTGGTCTTGTCGACGCACCACTTCAGAGCACCCAGGGATTTCTTCAGCCTATCCCTGCCCGCCAGGATATCTACGATTTCCGAGTAGAAGGGGTGCAGGTTGTCCACTGACGGGAACTCCCTCTGATAGCGGGTCAGAGTGGTCTTTATGGCACCGTGGAGGACTCCGATCTTCCTTATTGATGAGTTCTTGGCAGTCTTTACCTTGTGCTTCCCCTTCACGGAAACCTTGGATAGTCGCCTGAAAGCCATGTCGAGAAGCTCAACGGAGGTCATCACGGACGGCAACCTGAACATCTAAAGGGACATCGTTCTCATGTGCAAAATAGTTTTGTTGTCACACTAGCGCAAAGCCAAAAGCCACGAAAACCGCCGCAATGATCACCGATCGGATTATAGCCGCGATGAAATTGACGCTGAGAAAGAGGTTTAGGTGAAGGATCTCGCCCTCTTCATTGAAAAGCGAGTAGATGTATATTGGAACTGTATCCGTCATCAGGGGAATGCTCAAGAGTACGAGCAGGCCAATGTGGCGGGTCTTTCGGACGAATCTAATCATCGCATCAACAAACTTCTTTGCGAGTCTATACTTCTCTGACCATCGCCTGATATTGTCTTCGGCTCTCATGCCGAGAAAGAAGATCGCCCAGGAGCCCACGGTCTTCCCCATCGCCATTACGAGTGTCGCACCCGCATAGAGCAGGACGTCCCCGTTGAGAAGAGGCCAAATCAGTGCGAATTCGATTGGTATGGGCAAAATGACGGCGACCAAAACGCTGTAGATGAAGAGCAAAGGGAAGAACAGAAGCGGGTTTGTGAAAACTCCTTCAAGAAGGGCAATCAGATCCAATGAACTCAGACCTTAACAATCTTACAGATATTAAAATGGAACGGGAATGGTGATTCCCCTATCCTTGCTCTCAGAACCGAGAAGAACGACCTTGCTCTCCCTCCTCTCATCCAGAATGGGATAACCGGTAAGCTCGGACAGTTTCTCAGAAAAGCTGCGGATTCCTTCGTGAGTTGGCATGTTCTCCCATTTCATTCGATTCCTCGAGGCCCCCACAAAGACGTATCCTTTCGCCTCGACAAAATCCGGTTCGGCGCGCCCGATGAGATGAGAATATTCATCCTCACGTTTCATGTTCCAGCCATTGACAAGCGTGAGCCTGATTACCTTCCTGGTGTCCAGATCCTTCATGTGGTCCAAAGATTCAAGGAGGTTTGACCAGGATTTCCGAGACATCGGTGAGCACATCTTTTTGTAGATGTCAACGGTAGGCGCTGCAACTGTGATGTAGAGTTGAGTGGGTAGGGGGTCCAGGTTTGAGATGACTCGCGGGAGTGTGCCATTGCTGACTAGAAATGTGCTCATCGCCCTCTCATGGCATTCCCGGATGAGCGCTCCGAGTTTCGAATAGAACGTAGGTTCGCCTGTCAGCGATATGGCAACATGCTTGGGGTCGTAGGCCTCCTCCCATTGCTCAATATCGCAGCGACTGTCGCCCTTGAAACCTGATATCAATTCCCTCTGAGCTCTTATGCATTCATCCAGAATCAATACTGGATCATCGACCTTGTCGAACTTCGGCTTTGAGAAGTTCTGGACCCTCCAACAGAATAGACAGTTCATATTGCATTGATCCACCGTTGGGGTCATCTGGAGACAGCGGTGACACTCGATACCATAGAAGATCTCCTTATAGCACGCCCGCTTCCTGATCAACTTCTCTCTCAACCAGTGGCAGACCTTGACGGCGGAATGGTTGCCAACGACCCTGTAACCTTGCCTCTCCAACAGGCGTCTCCTCTCAGCATCCACAGATTCCTCATGGTGGCAGAGCAATAAACACTTTCGCACCTAGAACTGACTCAAGTCCCTCTGTCCGGGTTCCGTCTGCCGCTCGAAGTCCTCAATTTCCTTAATCTCGACGGTCTTCCCTTCCCTCAATCTCCTTGCCTGCTCGACGGTCTGCTTGACCGCGGAAGAATCCTCCTTCTCACCGAGAAGGAAGGCAACCTCCCTCTCGCTCAAATCGAGTCTGGTGGTCATCGCCACCCTGAACTCAAAATCATTGACAAACAGAAAAGAGAAGCTGGGGAGGATGTCTGACTTTGCGACCCTCGACGAGGTGACCGTGTACTCGCCTATCCTCTCACAGATCGAGCGCTGAGTTCTTCTCACGGCCCTTGACCTGGACATCTTTGCGAGCCAGATGGGAAATCGATAGCTCCTTTGCCCGGATGCAGAACTCTTTCTGGCGACAGAGACACCGCATGTCATGAGGTCCGATGCGTACGACCAAAGCCGGTAGTATCGCTTTCTTCTCACGCGTCCAAGATACACATCCGCTTTCGACAAGGAATCGAAGCCTGTAGCGAGGTCGTCCGGCTCCCTATACTCGAGAGGCAGGTTCTCATCTATCCACAGGATGAGTGTTTCCGGGGATTCGTCCAAAGCCATACAGCTCTCCCTCGATTTCCTGCAACTTCCCGATCGGAGGATGTCCCTCACGCTCTCGAATATGGTCTTCCGAGCATCCCTGTAACCGAGGGCTATGACATCGTCATGGGTTATCTCGGTCCTTCCTTCTGCCAGCGACTGGAGGTCGTTCACTGCAGCCCTCATGTCTCCATTGACTCTTTCTGCGATGTGATCCAGAGCCTCTTCGTCTATCCGGAAGCCTTCCTTCTTGGCGATCTCCCTCATCGCTGTCTTCAGTTCTGAGGGTCTGAGCGGGTCAAAACGGATAGTCCTGCAGAGCGACTTTATGGCGGAGGATTTTCTTGTAAGCGCGTAGTAGTCATTCACTATCAGGACCACTGGCTGTTTTGAGTTCCGAATCGTTTCAGTAATCGCACCTATGCCTCCGGCGTCCTCCTTGCCGAAGAGATTATCGGCCTCATCCAAAATGATGAGCTTCCTCTTGCCTTCTTTGGAGGAGACGTACTCGCCGTCGCTCATGAACGTTTCGCCGAGTGCTCCCAGAAGTGCCACCTTCCTGATGGAGTCAGCATTCCGAGTGTCGGAGGCGTTCATCTCCACCACGCCCCATCCGAAGTCGTTTGCCAGGGCCAAAGCAGCGCTTGTCTTTCCGATTCCAGGAGCTCCTACAAGGATGACCGCCTTTTTCCCTCGGCTCGTCTTCCACGCCTCTGCCCATTTTCTCAGGTCACCTATCGCTGCCCTATTGCCAACCACGTTGCTGAGCGTTGCGGGACGATACTTCTCCGTCCACTCGATCATCATCTAGGTATCTTCAATCTGCGATTAATCTTTGCGTTTCTTGTGATGTTTAGGTCTTACATTAACTAAGCAATGCTACAAAGCAACCACAAGAACTAATTAACTCTAACAGGCAACCTGTGTTTTCTATAGGCCTCCTTCCGGTCTTCGATGGTTAGTGTCAGATAGATAGCTGTGATTTCGATACTCGAGTGACCGAGAT
This sequence comes from Thermoplasmata archaeon, assembly GCA_046759065.1. GTDB lineage: Archaea > Thermoplasmatota > Thermoplasmata > RBG-16-68-12 > JAGMCJ01 > JAGMCJ01. The sequence continues at coordinate 5,191 of JBHIBK010000059.1, forward strand.
TCTCTTGCAGAGTTCGAAGGTCGATACCCGATTTCAGTGCATGAACAGCGTGGGTGTGTCGAAGGACATGCGCGTGACATCTTTCTTTATCAATTCCCGCCGCTCTCGCGTTGTCACTTATGATCCGCTGGATTTGTCTTTTCGAAAGCGCATTCCCCTTGTTTGAAAGGAATAGCGGGGACTTCTTGCCCTTCCATTCTCCTATGTAGTACTTGAGCTTGCTCCTTGTGACATTGTCTACGAGCGGGACTTTTCTACCTTCTGGATGTCTCTTGGACTTCTGTATCGAAATCTCCTCTGCGTCGAAGTCAATGTCCCCCAACCTCAGGTTCGCCAGTTCTCCCACCCGCATCCCCGTTTGGTATAGGAGCAGGATTATGAGATGATCTCTCAAACGCTTAGGAGTGTGCAACAAGTCTAGAACTTCAACCTCTTTGAGGTACTTCCGCATGTAATCCCTTCCCTTCTGCGCTAGCCGTAATGCTCATTGGGCTAGAAAAATCCTTCGCAGAAACTGCCACGAAAACGACCTCTTTTCCTGAGAGGTGACGTTTTTTCTCCCTCGGACATAAAACTAGCGGCACTAAATAGGGTAATTCACGCCGTTTCGGTCGCAGAGCACAAGACTTTTTATCGGCTCTATTTTTATATATATTCTCCGTTAGTTATCGCGGAAGAACAGTTTGCACGAGCGTCCAAAAGTGAGGAGCGAAGTCTATCCTTTGAGATGAAAAACCATCGTCGGTGAAAACTCCGTGTTGTCAGGGGGCGCCTTTCGGTCGAAGTTTAGCTCCTTGAGTTAGTAGAAGTGGCAGTAACGTTATCGTCTATGGAAGTATAGTAATCACTTTAACTTGAGGTCTTTCCCTTACTTCTAATGTCCCGCAAGACCTCCTGCGCTCGGTCCATCCGAACATTCTTCTCTCTTACGAGAATCTCGACGATCTTGTTGACCTCGTCCCCTTTCGCACCGACGCTAGTGGCGATGTTCCTTGCATGCAGGGACATGTGCCCTCGCTGTATCCCTTCGGTGGCAAGAGCTCGAAGAGCGGCGAAGTTCTGCGCAAGACCGAGAGCGGCAAGAATCTCTCCCAGTTCGTTCGCCGTCTTCACACCGAGTATCTTGACGTTGACTCTCGCCGTAGGGTGGACCTTGGTCGCACCGCCAACGAGCCCGATGGCCATCGGAACCTCGATTCTTCCGACCAAGTCGCCGTTGGAATCCTTCTCATACGACGTGAGCGGGAGATATTGTCCGGTGATCGAGGCGTAGGAGTGGCATCCCGATTCGACAGCCCTGAAGTCGTTTCCTGTGGCTATCACCGCGGCGCTTATTCCGTTCATTATTCCCTTGTTGTGAGTCGCAGCCCTGAACGGGTCCGCTTTCGCAAACGCGTAGGCTTCTAGTATGCCGTCTACCACATTTTCCCCACCGATCGCATCCCTGCCAAACACCGCTCGGGCGCGAGAAAGTCTGTACTTCGCTAGGTTCGAGATTATCCTCAGATAGACCTTTCCTCCAGTGATTCTCTCGATGAAGGGCGCGAGGGCCTCCACCATCGTGTTGACAGCGTTTGCTCCCATTGCATCGCGGCAATCGACAAGCAGATGGGTTATCACCATCGGTCCCCTTTCTGTCGAAATCACACGCACCTTCACGTCCCTCGCTCCTCCCCCGAACTTGACGAGAAGGGGATCCTTCGAATTGGAGAGCTCGATTATCTCATCCTTCTTCTCCAGTATAGCAGACTTGGCGGATTCTGGATCTGGAACTCCCGTAAGTTGGACCTGCCCAATCATGACTGGGTCTGTGCTCGAAGCCGCAAAACCTCCCATATGGCGGGCCATCTTTGCACCGTTGGAGGCCGCTGCCACGACGGAAGGCTCCTCGATTGCCATCGGTATCAGGTAGTCTCTGTCGTTTATCAGGAAGTTCACCGCTATCCCGAGGGTGAGGGGCATCGTCCCGATCACGTTCTCTATCATCCTGTCCGCCTGATCGACACCCAACGCTCCCGTGTTCGAAATGACGGAGACATCTTCATCCGTGAGATTCGCGAAGGCCTTCACGATTTGGAGCCTTTCGTTTGGAGTCTTCTTGTAGAACCCTTCGAGTCTAGAATCCTTCATCCGCCTAACCCTTTCAGAGAAGATGAAATAGATTGAAATAGTTTATGGAACAGCGGCCCGGATTCAGGGTCTACTGAACCTTTTCTCCGCAGTTCGGACAGTTGTTCGCCCCTGGTGGCAGGCTTCCACCGCAGTTGGTGCAGAATCTCGCGGCAGTAGGCGGTTGTGCGGGTGGGGGTGCTGCAGCTGGCGGGACTTGTGCAGGCGGAGGTTGTTGGTAGGGCTGGTATTGCTGTGGCGGGTACGGGTATTGAGGTCCAGTATCGGCCCTGACCACAATGTAGATTATCAACCCTATTAGCCCGGTCAATATCACTATTATGAGCCAAAGCGCTCCGCTCATTCCTCGGCTCTCGGCGTCTCTATACACCCATATGGCGATGAGGAGCCAAAGCACGAGCCAGATTACGCCACAGATGATCAATGATATTCCCCCGACCAATTCCCACTGTAGTGCGATGCTGTCCAAAAGCATATCAAGAGCCATGGCAAATCAGGACTGCATTATGCTAACTATATATAAATCCTTTCGAATCAAATTCTGACTATCCAGTGACTACGCGCCCCTTATCTTCCTGAGGTTCTCCTCGTAGACTTCCTTGGATATCTTGCCCTCTTCGTACGCCTTTCTCAGCCTCTCCAATCTCGGGTCTTCCTCTAGTGGTGGTTCCTCGACCGCTTCCTCCGTCGGTTCGAGCTCCTCCAGAGGTTCCTCCTCGACCTCGACCTCCTCCAGAGGTTCCTCAGGAACCTCGACCTCTTCCAGCTCTTCCTCCAGCTCCGCCAACTCCTCTAGCTCCTCCTCGATCTCCTCTTCCAGCTCTTCCTCTTCCTCCTCGGGTCGCATCCTCGGTCCGAATAGGTATCCGACCACCAGTCCGACGATGAGGAGGACGGCGGCGACTATCCATGGGAGGAACGAGGGACCGCCCTCGTAGCTCACTACCCTCATCACCCTCTGAACGTTTCCGGCTTGGTCGGTGGACTCCACTATTATGATGTTCGGTCCCCAGCTCAGTGTGACGTCCTCGGAGAAGCTTCCGTCCGATTCCAGTTGAAGGAATCGGCCGTTCATGGTGACGGTGCTTCCCACTTCCGCGACGCCCGTCACCTTCAGCGTGCTGGATGTCACCCTCTCGGGAACGGAGTCGAGAGTCAGGGACGGAGGCGTGGTGTCCCTCCTCACTGTCCGATAATCAGGAATGCTGTTCCCTGCCGGATCGGAGAGCAGGAAGGTGACGTTGTTCTCCCCCTCCAGCGGGAGAGGGATCACAGCGTAGAAGGATCCGTCGCTCTGGACTGGGATGTCGATG